>CAZZLV010000010.1:0-21872 GCA_964655155.1 uncultured Bdellovibrionales bacterium | reverse complement strand
GAGAGCAGGGCCAAGAAGGTAAACAGGGCCAAGAAGGAAAACAGGGCCAAGAAGGAAAACAGGGCCAAGAAGGCACACAGGGGCAAGAGGGTGCTCATGGTCAGCAAGGAGAGCAGGGCCAAGAAGGCACACAGGGTCAAGCAGGTGCGCAGGGTCAGCAAGGAGAGCAGGGCCAAGAAGGTAAACAGGGCCAAGAAGGTGCGCAGGGACAAGCAGGTGCTCAGGGTCAGCAAGGAGAGCAGGGCCAAGAAGGCACACAGGGTCAAGCAGGTGCGCAGGGTCAGCAAGGAGAGCAGGGCCAAGAAGGTAAACAGGGCCAAGAAGGCACACAAGGCCAGCGAGGTACTGATGGCAGTGCAAGCGAGGGAATAGAGAAGTTGCAGAACGCACTTAGTAAGGCTAAGGAGGCTCTTGAGCATTCATCGCAGGGTGCTAAAGACCAGGGCCAGGATGGGGGGGCGCCAAATACTCAGAATACTCAGAGTTCTGGCGCTCCGGGCTCAACTGGTAAAAGAGACGATAGCAAGGAGCCTAAGCCGTCAAACGCAGATAGCGACCGCAATCAGGGTGAGCAGGGTAAAGACATCGAGAAACAAAACGGCGATAGAAAGGGTGGCAATAATGGTCAACGCAGTGCCATGAGTCGTGAGCAACCGCAGCAGGCCCAAGGTACTCCCGTCTCCGGCTCTAATGACAATACTGGCAGTAGATCTCCCCAGGTGGATCGAAACGCTAAAGCTCGCGAAGGTGGTTTCGATCCTGATGCACCAGCGGGGTTGGGCCTTGCTGGGAAAGAGCAGTTTAATAGGGTACAAATAGAGGCTCAAAATGAAGAGGTTGATGATCGCTTTACCGGCGCGGATCTTAATCCAGAGCAGGGATCTGCTATGACACGCCCCAAAACAACTCTTGAGGATCTTACGCTGGCCAAACCCAGGAGTGTTCCGCATAATGGAACGCAGCCGATACCTCTTGAGTACCGTGATGTGCTGAAATAGGAGAGATAATCCTAAAAAAAGCAGTTGCGGGCCCCAAAATGGCGCATCTGGTTAAAATAACTTCGGCTTTTGAATTTTCGGTGCTCACCCTGACGGTGCCACGGTTGCGCCTCCGAAAAGTTCAACATCCATCGTTCTTTTAACCACCTGCACCATTTTGTTTCACCTTAACTGCTCTTTTTAGGATAATACGAGTCTATGACAAATACACAGCAGTTAAAGGATGCAGCGGCCCTTGAAAAGGGGATCGGGGAGTTTCAGGCCTCGTTTCAATCTATCGAGGGGGAGGTGCGTAAAACCATAGTCGGCATGCACGAAGTTGTGCGTGCAACGCTTGCGGCGATCTTTGCCCGAGGTCACGTGCTCCTGGAGGGTGCGCCAGGTCTCGGTAAGACGCTCCTGGTCAAATCGCTGGCTAGTGCGCTCGGACTAACTTTTAAACGTATACAGTTTACTCCGGATCTCATGCCGTCTGACGTGACCGGAACGCAGGTGCTTACAGAGGAGCCCGGTGGTCAGCGACGCTTTGTGTTTAAGCAGGGCCCGGTCTTTGCTAACATCGTGCTCGCAGATGAGATTAATCGCGCAACACCAAAGACTCAAGCTTCTCTCCTTGAAGCTATGGAGGAGCGTCAAGTCACAGTTCTTGATCAGACCTACCCACTTCCACAGCCCTTTTTTGTACTAGCCACACAGAATCCTATTGAGCTTGAGGGAACATACCCACTGCCTGAGGCCCAGCTTGATCGGTTCCTGGTTAAGGTTCTCGTTCCGGCGCCTAGCTCGATTGAGCTTAAAGAGATCCTTTCGCGCACCACGGGCACCGTTGCTCCAAAGGTAACTCCGGTTTTTAAAGTAGAAGCAGCGTTAGCTGAGATCGCCAGGATGCAGGAGATCGTGCGCCACGTTGTAATTTCAGATCCACTACAAGATGTGCTCGTTCGGATAATAGCTGCGCTAACACCAGGCTCTGAATTCGCTACTGAGAGCGTTAAGCAGTATGTACGTTTCGGACCTGGGCCACGTGGAGCTCAGTCCGTTGTGTTAGCCGCTAAGGTTAATGCTTTGCTCGATGGGAGGATTAATATCTCGTTTGATGATATTCGCCAGGTTCTGCGCTCAACACTGCGTCACCGTTTGATCTTGCAGTTTCAGGCCGAGGCCGATGGCGTATCAGCAGATGACCTCCTTGAGGAGGTGCGTAACGCTAAATAACAAGCGGTGCTTTCATGCAACTCTCTCCTGAGGCGTTACGTGCACTTGATTCATTTGCTCTTCGGGCAAAACGTTCATTCTATGGGATGCGTCAGGGGGCACACCGCTCTCAGCGAAGGGGACACGGTGTAGAGTTTGCCGAGTATCGGCAGTACGAGGTAGGAGATAATCCAAGGGCGATTGATTGGAATCTCTATAGCCGCAGTGATAAGCTCTATATAAAGCGCTATCTTGAAGAGGAAAACGTTGCAGTTTACATCATAATTGATGGTTCGCGGTCCCTTACCCATGTAGCCCTCCGTGAAAAGTGGGATCTAGCTGTAACGATCGCTATCTCGGTAGCCTACATCGCGCTAGCAACTCAGGACCCCGTAATGCTATCTGTGCTCGGGGGCCCGCACAGTCCGAGATACTGGGGAGCAAAGGCGTTTGCACCGCTCTGCAAATTTATATCAGATACAACAGAGCATTTAATTTCCGATAGCACTATCGATACAGAGCTAGTTAGTGCAACGAGGCAGGCTGCGGCGCGGGTGCGTTTTCCGGGGATCTGTGTAGTAATCTCAGATTTTCTCTACCCACACGATACTCTGCACCGGATGCTAGCGCCGCTGCGCGCGCGTAACATGGAGATCCACGCGGTTCAGGTGCTCGGAACAGGCGATCAAGCGCCTCTCGGCGCACACGGTGGAGTCGTCTTGCTCGACAGCGAAACGGGGGTAAGACGGGGGGTAGAGGTAACTCGGACAACAGCAGAGCGCTACGAATCGTTACTACGAGAGCACAACACTTTAGTGCGCCAGTTTTGTTTGTCAGCGCAGATCTCATTTACTCAAGCAGCATCGAGTCTAGACGTATCACCTGAGAAGTGCGCATTGACCACGATTAGTCGGATGGGATTGTTTGTATGAGCGCTATTACAGGCATGGCATTCAGCTTCGCGTGGCCTCTAGCTTTGGGTGCTATACCGCTTGCACTTGGAGCGTTGGTGTACCTATTTCGTGCTCGTGGTACAACCCAATCAAGGATCACATCGAGCCTATTTTTGCTGACGCAGTTACCGCAGTACCTGCCGAGCCGCAGGCGCTTTATGCCTCCTATGCAGTTTTGGCTTGAGCTAGCACTTGTATTCGCTCTGGCATTAGCCGCAAGCGGTATAAGTCCTGTTCGTACTGGAACAAGAGTTGCCGTTGTAGTTGATACATCAAAGAGCATGGGCGCGCGGATGAGCGTGGAAGAGACTCGGCTTCAAGCCGCTTTGCGGATCGCTGCAGCAGATATCGCTCGGGCACCTTCGGATACGCTTTTTACCGTATTGCGAGCTACCAGGACGCTTAGCTCTGGCGCTGGTAGCTCCGGGCGTCACTCTAATTTAGATAAGCACGCGGCCATTTCAGCGCTAAAAGCAGTACAAGCTAGTTATGAAGAGGATTCACTTGCGAGTTTGATTGGCGATCTTCGTGCTCAGAGAGAATATGACAGTATCTGGCTCTACACGGATAGGACGATCGAAGGGGGGGGAGCTGATAGTAGTTTTAGAGCAACCTCAGTTCCGTACGATCCTGATACAGCACGAAATATCTGGATATCCTCGATACAGCTACGCTCAGCAAACGACTTAGGGCAGAAAGCTGAGCGCAGCTCGCTGATAGAGGTTGGTGTCTCACGGGTAGGATCTGGAGAGGATCAGGTTGCGGTAAGTGCGACCTGCACCGATCGTCAATCTGGCACAGTAATCACCCTGCATTCAGCTACGCAGCGACTTGTTGCACAGGCAAGTAGCCTAATAAATCTTGGGCCAATAAGCGCTCCATGGAGTTTCTGCCACGTTTTGGTAAGCGGAGAGGAGGATCTACTTTTACAAGATAACTATGCTTGGATTGCGCATCCCCGTGACCGTGGTGAGTTTGGTGTTGTCAGCGCTCTCTCACCTCAAGCGCTCGGTCTCGATCGAATTCCATTCAGTTCAGCTGTTGCTGTTTCGGCTAGCGACGCAGCAGAGAGTGGCTTGCGAGGAATCCTGTACCATCGAACGGCTCCCACCAAGTTACCGAGCATCCCTGCTTTGGTGGTTTACCCGCAGACAGGGGCTAAGCTCTGGGGTGGGCTGGTTAAAGGGGATGCTGCGCGCGGCCCAGGTGGAGCTGTTGAGATCACGCGCTGGGATGAGTCTCATCAAATTTTACAGTATGTACGACCGGGATTGCTAGCGTTGCCGACAGCGCGTGTGCTTGAGTGTCCAGACGCCGCTCGCCCAATACTCCATTCGGCAGCTGGTGCAGTGATGTGCGTTGGGGAAGAGGGTGGCAAGCGTTACGTTATTGTAGGCTTTGAGCTCTTTCCCTTCGATGGCATGCGTAACCCTACGCTTAGCATAGTTACTTTAAACATATTACAGTGGCTGCAAAGTAGTTTAGCAGGAACTGCTGCTCAGGCCGGCGCAGCTGGGTTGATTAATTCTACCGGCTTGATTGATCTTTCAGCTATTGGTCGGGGTTTAGACCTGCGAGTTCAAATAATCGCGCCCCACAAAGAGGAACTAGCCAGCGATAAGACCGAAAGTGTAGAGGTTAGAGAGCCGGGAGTGTTAGCGGTGAGCGATCTAAAATCGAATTTGAGCTCTGAACAGCTTATAGCGGTAAATGCGTTATCCGATCAGGAGTCGGATCTTAGACACACCGCTCCGATTTTGATCACGAGTGATGAGATAGGCTTGCAGAGCAACGCTAACAGAGGTGTAGGATCTGAACCTGGAATAATCAATCGAGTTGCTCGTGAGTCCGATAATAAGCTTGTTAGTGAAGATGCGACTGAATCCAAGGGGGTTTATGAGAGGATTCTTATCTGGAGTGCTCTGGTTATCGTGGCCCTGGATCTGCTGCGTAGGATAATTGGACGGCATGGTTGGAGGGAGCCGGCATGACCTTGCAACATCCAACGCTACTGTGGCTAGTTATTCCAGTAACCCTCCTGACATTAGCTGCTTGTCTAAGTTCATCGCGTGGCGCGCGATCTCAGGGTTGGCCTTATGCTACTATACGTCTGTTGATGGCGTTGTGTATCGTGGTCGGATTAGCTGCGCCTGTAAGTACGAAACAGCGACCGCTTGAGGCGCTTACAGCGATACTTGATATATCCGGTAGCATCACCGAACAACAGGGTGACCAGCTCCTAAAGCATGCTCTTATTCTGGCAGACACACTAGGAGTGCCGCTCTCAGTTGTCCCTTTTGCCGGCTCTACCGTTCCTCGTGCTGTACGTGTTTCGCCAAGAGATTCATTTAGTAATATTCGGACAGCATGGCAGCGACTTAATACCGGTAGCACAAACATCGCAAGTGCTGTTAATGGACAAGCTGCTTCTGCAGCTCCGTTTAGCTTATTACTTAGCGATGGCTATGAAACCGCAGGGTCAGTTCATGAGGCTCTGGAACAGCGCTTGTCACATCCGGTATTTCCACTCTCATCAACAGGAGAAGATAGCACCACGGTGCTTTCGATCTCTCATTTGCACGCGCCGCACACGGTGCAGGCGCAGCGTAGTGCCGAGATAAGAGTTACCTTTTCTAATCACGGCGATACCTCGCGTGTTGCTGATGTTGAGATACGTCACGGAGAGTCTGTTGTGTTGACACGCGCAGTCACGATTAATCCTGGAACAGATCTAGCTCTAACCGCTCAGAGCGATCCTAGCATTGAGGGGTTGCAGCCGATTCAAGCCAGGCTTTCATGGCGTGATTCAGAGGGGCAGCACAGTGTAACCCGCACAACCTGGATCTCAGCAGAAAAACGTCAGAAGGTTCTGCTTATTTCTGGGAGTACAGAGGATGATCGATTTCTCTCGCAGATCTTAAAGAGTCAGGCGTACCAACTCCGTTCTGTAGTGGTTGGCGCTAAAGAGGATAGGCTAGAGACCCTTGTTGCTCATGACTATGAGGCGATCGTACTAAACAACATCCATGCGAGCCGTATCCCGGTGCCGATAGCTACGGCCCTGCGTGGGTATGTACGCGGTGGTGGGGGGCTGATTGTTGTGGGAGGTGGGTCGTCCTATGGCTTGGGAGGTTATATCGGTAGCCCGATTGAGGAGTTGCTTCCGGTAAAGCTGCTACCACCGCAGCCGGAGAGAAAACGGGTAACAGTAGCGATTCAACTTGTTGTTGATAAGTCGCGCAGTATGGCCACTGATAGTAGGCTTGAATTTGCTAAATCTGCGGCAGCAGAGGTAGTGCGTAATTTGAAAGATGATGATTACATCGGCTTAATCGGATTTGATGATGTGCCCTTCATTGCTCTTCCGATCTCGCGGCTCTCGCAGGTACGAGATTCAGCGATCTCGAGGATTAGTCGCCTCTTTCCGACTAGTCGTACAAATCTATTCCCGGCTCTCGATGAAGCTCGCCGCGGCCTCGCAGCAGCTCCGGCTGGACGTAAGCACGTTATAGTGCTCACTGATGGCAAGCTACCCGATCCCGGTGCGCACTATTTTGATCTAATTAAGCAGATGCGTTTTGTAGGGATAACTGTATCAACTGTCATGGTGGGGAATGAGGTGGATGATGGATTTCTAGCGCAGATGGCACAGTCCGGCGGAGGTGCCTTTTATCAGACCAATGATCCAACTAATCTGCCTAGGGTGTTTCTCTCTGACGTTAAAGTTGCCACTGGCGATCGCACGCTGCGTGAGGATGCCGAGCAGTTAGTTCGCCCGGGGCCAGACTCGCTGATTAGTACAGCCGTGCAATCATATCCTTCTTTACGTGGCTTTGTGCAAACTGCTGAGGTGGAAAAGGCGCAGACAGAGCTACTGGTTCGCGACTCAGAAGGCGTGCATCCGCTCTTAGCATCATGGAATGTCGGTGAGGGAAGGGTTATTGCATACACATCAGATGCAAGCGGTAGGTGGTCTGCTAACTGGATGCGTTGGGAGCGGATTCAGGAGTTCTGGTCGGATCTCGTTGACTCATCGCGGCGGCTTGATACGGAGCGCTTGTCGAATCGAGTAGAGTTTCACCTGCGAACTTGGGTTGAGGGGAGTGAGAGTGTCATCGATGTGGCGCTGTTTAGCGATATTGGGCGGAGATCTTTTAGTGCAGATGTGACCTATCCCGACGGCAGAACCCAGACAGTAGAATTTGTTGCCGAAAAGCCGGGGCATTTTACGGGACGCCTTGGCCGAATAACTGCTGGTACCTACAAGGCACGACTGCGCTTGGGCCAGAGCCAGGATGGTCCAGAAGCAATCTCCGCCATGCCGGAGGTGGCCTGGGAGGTCGATAGTTCGCAATTCGGTGAGCAACCGCATCGAAGGCCTAACTTGACTTTGTTAGCCGAGCTTGCGCGTCGTTCGGGTGGGATTTTGGATCCGACAGCCGATCGCTTACAGGCCCTTGCGCAGAAAGAGAGCGAGATAACCTCACACAGTCGCAAGTTCATAATTACAGCATTGTGTTTGCTATTGCTTGAATTTCTCTTGAGGGTTGTTAGGATAAGTGGTGTATTCAAACTAAAGAACGGCAGCTAAGGGGATTAAAATAGTTTAGCTAGCTAAAAGCACAAAGTATTTTGAACTTTTCTGACGCTTGAGCCTACAGTGATTTGCAAAAGTCCGTGCCAGTAAAACTGGCAAGGCTTTTGCCGTAAATCCCCATAGATTGTTGTTTTGATTTGCGTCCACGAATCGATAGAGTTTTCCGAGAGCCGTTATATAGCTAAGGACTCTTAAAAAACGCTATAGCTCAGAGGCGCTATCTTTTTCTAGGCTTGCACTATGTTAAAACCTTCGTTTGCAATCGGTACTATGGTTCAGCACGCTCACTTAGGAGTTGGGCGAATAGTTGGTTATGAGGGGGAGTTTTACACGATTCACTTTAAAGGTGATGTAAGAAATGTTCCCTTTTCGTATCAGGAGATTAAAGCCCTGGAGGGTTCAGAGGATCCGGAGCTGCAGCAGATAAAACTAGCGGTACGCGAGGTCTTGTCAGACTATGGGTGGGCTGAGACTAATCTTGAAGTTGGTAAGCGGTGGATCGGCGGCACCCTTAAAATGATACCTGGTAGGGATGACACGCAGCCCAAAGAGATCCCTATTGAGGCCTTCATAAAAAAAATCGTCGGAGTTCGTGAAAAACTCAGAGTGCTTGAGCAAAAGATTAATAATAATCCGAAACTAGACGCAGCTGAGAAATTAGAGCTGCAGGGCTATATCACTCGATCTTACGGCAGTTTGACTACTTTCAACGCGCTGTTTGCTGATAAAGCCAGTTACTTTGTAGGTAGTGGCTCGGGTGAGTGATATGATTAGACGGAATTTTGGCAGGGATATATAGCGTTTTTTCAAAAGTCATGAGCGAGATAGCGGCTTTTGGAAAACGCTATCGATTCGCGGATGCGAATCAAAACAACAACCTGTAGTGATTTACGGCAAAGGCCTTGCCAGTTTTACTAGCACGGACTTTTGCAAATCACTATAGCCGCACTGACAAATATAGTATGAGAAGATAGCTTTAAAGCGGACTGATAAACTGTGACTGATAAACTGTGACTGAGAGATTATGGCAGCAAAGAAGATAAAGGTAGCGAATCCGATAGTTGAACTTGATGGCGATGAGATGACTCGAATCATCTGGCAGATTATTCGTCATAAGCTAATTCTGCCGTTTCTAGATCTAGATCTTAAGTACTTCGATCTATCTATGGAGAATCGCGATGCAACAAGCGATCAGGTGACAGTAGATTCAGCAGAAGCGATAAAAAAATACGGAGTCGGGGTAAAATGCGCGACGATCACCCCAGATGAGGCTCGGGTGAAGGAGTTTAACCTTAAGAAGATGTGGAGGTCGCCTAACGGAACGATCCGCAATATTATCGGCGGCACTGTGTTTCGTGAGCCGATTATCTGCAAAAACATCCCACGTCTAGTACCCGGATGGAATAAATCAATCGTTATCGGTCGACACGCCTTTGGTGATCAGTACCGTGCGACTGATTTTAAGGTTCCTGGAAAGGGTAAGTTAACGATGACCTTTACGCCGGCTGATGGTGGTCCAAAGATTGAGCACGAGGTGTTTTCATTTGAGGGCAGCGGTGTTGCTATGGCGATGTACAACATCGATGAGTCGATTCGTAGTTTTGCACGGAGCTGTCTGAACTACGGTCTAGCAAAGAAGCTCCCCACTTATCTTTCAACCAAGAATACGATTCTCAAGGCCTACGACGGCCGCTTTAAGGATATCTTCCAGGAGGTCTATGATTCAGAGTTTGCAACGCAATTTGCAGCTACTGGGATTGAGTATCAACACCGCCTAATCGATGACATGGTGGCCTATGCTATGAAATCGAGTGGTGGATTCGTCTGGGCCTGTAAGAACTACGATGGTGATGTGCAATCAGATTCAGTAGCGCAGGGTTTTGGCTCGCTTGGGCTGATGACATCAGTGCTGATGACCGAAGATGGTAAGACTATAGAGGCAGAGGCAGCGCACGGAACCGTCACTCGGCATTACAGATTGCATCAACAAGGTAAGGAAACTTCGACTAATCCGATCGCATCGATATTTGCTTGGACTGTTGGTCTTACGTATCGCGGCGTTTTTGATGGAAATACAGAGCTGGTACAATTTGCAAAAAACCTCGAACAGGTCTGCGTAGATGTCGTTGAAGGCGGCACGATGACTAAAGACCTTGCGCTATGTATCCACGGCGATGCCACTAAGCGCCAGCACTACGTTACCACCGAGGAGTTCCTCTCAGCGGTTGCTGATGGGATTTCGGCGCGGATGCGGTAGAATGTCTAAAATTATCCTATTTGTGCGCTAGGGAGGCGAGGGGGTTTGCCGAAAAGTAACGTATAGAGATCTCTGGGGAACCATGGCTAATGGTGATGCTGGCTTGAGTTTTAATCCGCGGCTTTAAGTAATCTATAGTATTATCCTAAATTCGGCAGTTGCGGGTCTGAAAATGGCGCATATGACTAAAATCACTTTGTCTTTTGAATTTTCGGTGCTCACCCTGACGGTGCCAGGGTTGCGCCTTGAGAAAAGTTCAAAATACTTCGTGCTTTTAGCCATCTGAACCATTTTCATCCTCCTTAACTGCCGAATTTAGGATTATTAGGTGTTTATAAATTAACTAAATTTTTGCGGTACAAACGGGCCTAATAGGCGAGTTTTCAACGTCCTAGTGGAAGGAAATCCTATCCTAAATCGTTTCGACATCTTTAGCCCGAATATTGCACGAAAGTGCAATATTCGGGTTAGATCGTACCATTTTGCTCCGATTTTGTGTCAGTCGCCATACAAAATATAGCAATATGGCGGAGTTAGTTGAGCTAGGGATGACCTAGCTTGCTATAGGTGACATAGCTTGGGGTTCATAGCATCATGTTCGTATGCCCGTTCAATCCAACCATCCGAATTCGTCGATTGCAGTCGTGATACCTTGCTATCGCGTAGCTCGTCATGTGCTTTCGGTGATTGATACTATCGGACCGGAGGTCTCGCTGATCGTAGTGGTTGACGATGGCTGCCCAGAACAGAGCGGGCAGCTCGTTCTATGTCAGTGTCGTGATCCCCGAGTGGTAGTTGAGTTCTTGCCAACCAATCAGGGAGTTGGCAAAGCGGTGCTAGCAGGTTACCGCCGAGCGATTGCAGCAGGAGCGGACGTTATCGTCAAAATTGATGGCGACGGGCAGATGAATCCTCAGCTAATCCGACAGTTTGTAGCGCCGATACTAGAAGGAGAGGCTGATTACACTAAGGGCAATCGGTTTTTTGATCTTGAATCCCTGCAGAGTATGCCGTTGGCGCGACTCGTCGGCAACGCAGGACTGTCTTTTATTACCAAGCTCTCGAGTGGCTATTGGAAGGTAATGGATCCAACAAATGGATATACTGCGATTGATGCCCGGATCGCCTCGGTGCTCCCTTACGATAAGATAGCCTCACGCTATTTTTTTGAGAGTGATATGCTCTTTCGTCTGGGGACCCTCCAGGCGGCGATCGTTGATATTCCGATGGAGGCAGTTTACGGAGAAGAAAAAAGTAGTTTGCGAATACGCAGAGTTTTGTTCGAGTTTCCGCTTCAGCACGCCATCCGATTTTGCAAAAGGATCTTTTATTCGTATTTCTTGCGAGACTTTAACGCCGCATCGATCGAGTTGATAGTGGGCGCAGTTCTTACCCTCTCAGGTTTAATCTTCGGTATCATGAACTGGGCCCACTACAGTAAACTGCAGGTGACAGCACCAACTGGCACGGTGCTCTTGGCTACTGTGCAAGTTATAGTTGGAGCGCAACTTTTACTATCGTGGATCACCTTTGATCTAAACAGTAGCCCGACCAAGCCGATCTCAGGAAGATTACGTGGTATGCAGAACGCCCAGCGCCCGCTAGAGCCGCAGAATAGTGATCAGGTCGAGCAGCAGAGGGCCTTGGGTTAGCCCGAATATTGTACGAAAGTGCAAGATTCGAGCGAGCAAGTGCAAGGAAGCACTTGCAAATTCAGCAGCGCAGCGAAGGAATTTGGAGCCTACAGTTTGTGTGGGCACTATGGATCCCACACAAACTGTAGGCCATGAAGAAAGAGGCCATGGATGGCCTCTTTCTGACCATTTTTTACGGCGAGCGCAGAGAGCTTCGTGAAAAATACGGATTAGCCTAAATTCGGCAGTTAAGGAGTATGAAAATGGTGCAGATGGCTAAAAGCACGAAGTATTTTGAACTTTTCTCAAGGCGCAACCCTGGCACCGTCAGGGTGAGCACCGAAAATTCAAAAGACGAAGGGATTTTAGTCAGATGCGCCATTTTCAGACCCGCAACTGCCGAATTTAGGATTAGTAGTTGTCATCCGACTTCACATCGTATCCCAGCAGAGCAGCCCTGAACTAGCATCTCGACTATATGCGGTGTAGCGCTAAATACTTTCGATGGGGGCGTTAGAGTAATCGTCTGTTGCCGAGCTACTGTATATTCCGAGCTTTGCAAGGCTGCGCGCCGGCCGTTCCCTGATTTGCCCAGGCTAGTTGCCGTTATAAGGCATGACTCTCCTTGGCGTGGAGCTACTATCAGTCTAAGGGTATTATCGGCAGGAGCAAAAAATGGAGGTAACAGATGATCGGCACCGAGCAGCTCACGTTCTGCAAGTGTAAGTAGAATGCTTCCATCATCAAATCTCTGCACAGCAGTGAATGCGGCGCCATTTTCTTTAAGCTTCTGATCGAAGAGCAGATCGCTCCATTGATCAAATAAACTGGGGACGACAACGATGTATCGAAGCCCACATATACGAGCAAAATAATCGAGTGAAATTTGATCCGGAAAATTTAGGGTAACTCGCGGCAGCTGCGTGAGTAGCTTAGATCTTTGCCCACTGTATCCGTTGACCAGTGAGATATGTGTCGGTGTTACTTGGGAGTCAGGAGTGCTCGACATCCATAGGGCGTAACTGCTATTCAGCACAGCAACCTTTGACCAGCCATAATCGGAGTTTTCACTCGTTTTGGAGGAGAATGGCAAAACAAGAGCAGCCCCGCGAGCGCTTGGATCTGAAATGAGGGTAGAAAAGGCTTTTGCAGTGGGAAGCGGAGCATCAATTGGAATAGTGGTCAGAAGATTGTCAAGGAGACCAAAGATAAGCAAAAGGCTCGCCGCAGCACCTGACGAGATCGCTATAATATGTCGGCGAGTGGATGAGATATAACGCTGAACCCCGAGAGCTGCTATGATAAATGATGCCATAACCACCACAGCACCATAACGCCCGACAGCGCGCACTGCAGTAAGACCGGGAACTTTGCTAAATAGCACACCTAGAGGCGCGAAAGCTGGTTCATGCTTATCAGGATTACCGCCCGGGCCAAGCGAAAAAATTAGGAAAACAGTTGCAATAAAGGCAAAGCTTGCTAGGCCCGATCGATCGCGAAGAGTAAAGGCGATCATCGCTATCAGGACGATCCACGAACTCACACAGAGCAGCTGCTCAGAGCTATTGCCCTGGTCGAGCGTGCTAGAAGAGATAGCAAGTGTGGCAGTAGCGACCGCGATAGCAGTTGTTAGTAGACGCGATCTTCGCCAACACGATGAAAAAATCGTGATTAATGCGAGAATTGTGATGCTGTATCCAGGAGAGAGGTAGGCTTCGCTATGTGAGAGGGCCGAGGTTCGCCCGAAGATATCATTAAGCGGTGAAAAAGAGAGGTACGATAGGCCGGTCGCCGCAAAGTGTGCAGCCTCATGCAGCCCGCGACTACCGAAGTAGCGCTGAACTGCCATGTATGGGGGTAGGGCATAGATGACGGGAAGAGCACCGAGAGTTGCAAACAGTATCGTGCGTAGCGCCCGTCTGACCGACAGTCGACCCAAGAACAGATCTCGAAACCATATTAGCGTCAAACCGATCGCCGCAAAGATCGCGTAGTATACGGCGCAGTAGAATGCCCCCGCGACGCATAGTCCCGCAGCGTACCAACTCCGAGATGAGGCGCGTTCGTAAGAATTTGCTGGAATAACACACCACCATGCAAGCGGTATCCAGAAGAAGAATAGTAGCTGTGGATGACCTAGATTACCTACAAGGTAGCTTGAGTTAGCGAATAGTACTCCGACAGCAACAGCAAAAGCGGGCTTGAGTCCGACCCTCTGCGCGAGTAGTGCGCATGTGACTGCGTTGCTTGAAAAAGTAAGGAGTAGAGTTGAGTTGTAAGCAGCAGTAAAAGGGATTCCTATCGCATTGAAAAGTAGCGCTACACTTGATGGGAGCAAAAATGTGTCGCTCCATGCTCGGGTGTATGGATACGGATAGAGAGTCCCGGTTTCAAATAAGAGTGCTTGCCAGGGATCTTTCAGGAAGCTCTGTGCAAGCCATACATAGAGACCACCATCGCCGACAGATCCACCAATAAAACGGGTTGAGTAGAACTCTACCACATTTGGATGAAGCAGGAGAAAAACAGCTATAGCTAATAGTCCGGTAAGGAGTGAGCGCCGACGTTCCGCAAAGTGATGAGGTGCCATGGTTTTATAGCGCCTTATCGTAACCTAAATTCGGCTGTTGCGGGTCCGAAAAATTCAAAACACTTCGTTCTTTTGAGCATCTGCACCATTTTCATAATCCTTAACTGCCGAATTTAGGTTTAAACCTTCCGAAAAAACAACCCCCTAGTCCTAAGCTGCTTGTCCGATCTGTGCGTGGAGATTGATGCGATCACGTAAAGCTGCGCCCCAGGGGGTTTTCGCGTTTTGGAGCTGCCTTGGCGTCCCAGAGAAAACGATAGTGCCCCCAGCAGCTCCTGGGCCTGGCCCCATCTCAAGTACCCAATCTGATTGTGCGATGGTGTCGGCATCGTGTTCAATAACTATTACTGAGTGCCCAAGAGCTACTAATCCGTGGAGTGCCTTGAGCAGCAGAGCTACATCAAGCCTATGTAAGCCAGTAGTTGGTTCATCGAGTATGTAGAGCGTATGTCCGCGCCGCGCCTGGTGCAGTTCTGATGCCAGTTTCAGTCGCTGGCTTTCACCACCTGATAGAGTCGATGAAGGTTGACCGAGCGTAAGATATCCTAGCCCTAGTTCGCAGGTTATGGCGCACATCTGATGAATCTTGCGGTGATTGACAAAGGTGGCACGCGCCTCTTCAAATGTTAGAGCGAGCACTTGGCTAACCGAAAGGCTGCGGTAGCGGATAGAATCAGCTTCGACGGTAAATCGCGTTCCAGCACAACTTTCACACGGAACTTTGGCCTCAGCCAGAAAGCTCATCTCTAGAGTTAGCTCTCCATTACCTTTGCATACCGGACAGCGGCCCTTGCCGGTATTATGCGAGAAGAAGCTAGGGCCCCAACCACGTGATTTTGCCTCGAGAGTTGCGGCAAATATACCGCGCACATCATCCCATATGCCGAGGTAGCTAGCTGGGGTAGAGCGAGATGTCTTTCCTATCGGTTGTTGATCAACTACTAAGAGTCGCTCGACCGGTAGCTCCGCTGTGATATCTCCAAATTCAGTTTTGTGTGTGGTTTTTTTTGAGTCAGATCCCTCGAGAGCCTCAACGATTACACCGTGAACTAGCGAGCTCTTGCCAGCCCCTGATACTCCAGCAACGGTGACCAGGCTCTGAAGCGGAATTTCACAGGCGATAGATTTCAGGTTGTTTCTTTTGGCATTTAGTATTCTAAGTATGGGAACGCTGCGAGCGGGCTCTAGATTAAACGCTAGAGGCTCGCTAAGAGCGCGGCATGTACTTGATTGATTGTGCGCCCGCACCTCTTGGACAGAGCCTTGAAATACGATCTCACCACCATTGGTACCTGCCCCTGGCCCAACCTCGATAATCTGATCGGCATGCAGGATGTTGTCTAGCTCGTGCTCAATCTGGATTACGGTATTGCCGCGATCGCGCAATCCGCTCAAGGTTTCGAGAAGTCTACGGTTGTCTGCCGGATGCAGACCAGCGCTGGGCTCGTCAAATATGTAAGTTACTCCGGTCAGGGGTGAGCCGATGGCGGTAGCAAGTCTAAGGCGCTGCAGCTCACCGTTTGAGAGAGTTGAGCACTCGCGGCTAAGACCAAGGTGGTCAAGGCCAAGAGCGGTGAGAGTTGCTAGTTTACCTGAAAGCTCACTAATGATCGGTTGTGAGATTGCGCGAATCGATTCATCATCTAAGAGTGGTGTGAGCCGTTTAAGTAGTGACGGAGCTGAGAGTGCCGCAAGTTGATCGATACTCTGATCAAAAAGCTTTATGTTGCGACCTATCTCATGAAGTCTGCTGCCACCGCACTCAGGACAGGCTTTATTTTTTATAGTCCCGTATCCATCACACCTCCGGCATCTGCCACGTCTTGAGTTAAAAGATAGATCTTCTGGGTCAGGTTTGAAAAAGCCACGTTGGCATACCTGGCAGGTGCGCTGTGAGCTGAATACTCTGTCGCTGCGCCCATCATGAATTATTGCGGTGCCACCACCGATCGAGAGCGCTTGCTGCACCCCTTCGATCAGCAGCTCGGCGGAGAGGTTCCTGACATTACAGCGGGCGGTCACAAACTCAACCGAGTGGGATTTAGTTTTAGCTAGCCCCTCCTCGACAAATCGTCCGGGAGTAGAGAAGACTCCATCGACACGCACCTCTGAGATCTCTGCCTCGAGGGCTCGTTGGAATACTGCTTTGTGATGACCCTTTTTCTGGTTAATTATCGGAGCAAGGATCCGGATTGGCCCGTGATAGTTGCGCTTTATGTAGGTGGCGATCTGGTTCGCGGATAGTGGTGAGACAGACTGCTGTGGATGATCTGGGCAGAACTGCGTACCGATCTTAGCGAATAGTAGACGGAGAAAATTATAAACTTCGCTCATCGTTGCAACTGTTGAAAGCACTGACGGTTGAAATGTATGTTGGTAGACACAGATGGTAGGTTGTACGTTTTGAATCTCATCGATCGCTGGCTTTTTGAGCTCTTTGATAAATTGTCGCGCATATGGCGATAAGCAATCGAGGTATCTCCTTTGGCCTTCGGCATAGATGATGTCTTTAGCGATCGTTGATTTGCCAGAACCTGATACTCCAGTGAGTGTGATCAGCGATTTAAGTGGTAGATCAAGGGAGATCGATTTTAGGTTGTGCTCTCTAGCTCCTCGGATAGTGATATGAGTCGCATCGTGTCGTTGTGTTTTCTTAATTGGTCGTTTTTGAGTCGCAGCATATTTAGTGCTGTTAGAAGAGCTAAATTGAAGTTTTCCCAGGCTACGGGCAAGAAAGCGAGCAGTCAGGCTCTTGGTTTCAGGATTAGAGCACGCCCGCGAGACCAGATCGTCTGGTGTGCCTTGTTCAATTAGCCTGCCACCCTTGTCGCCACCTTCGGGGCCGAGATCGATAACCCAGTCCGCAGCTGCTATTAGTCTCAAGTTGTGCTCAACGCAGAGTATAGAGTGACCTTGGTTGCGTAAGAAGCGGAATAGATCAATTAGTCGCTCAACGTCTTTTACATGCAACCCAGTGGTCGGTTCATCAAATAAGAAGAGCGATCGTCCTTTAGCACCATCAACTATATGAGGAACAAGTTTGAGTCGTTGAGCTTCACCACCCGAAAGTTCGCTCAAGGGATGTCCCAGAGTGATGTGCCCTAGTCCTAGCCTCGATAGCAGTTGACAGACGGCAGTAATCTGTTTTTCCTGGGTAAATATCTCTTTGCAAGCGTCGACCGTCATCGATAGTATATCGTGAACATTAAGTCCTTTGTAGCGCACCTCAAGAACTGGCGCTTGAAAGCGCATACCCAGACACGACTCACATTGAATAAACACATCGCTTAGAAACTGCATATCTTCACGGATGCATCCGGCACCTTCACACGTTGGACAACGTCCGGCTGAAACGTTAAATGAGAACGATGAGCGAGTTAGGCTGCGATTTGCAGCGTCCTCGGTTGAAGCTAATAGATCGCGGATGCAATCCCATATCTTAGTATAGGTGGCGATATTAGCTCTGGGTGTTTTTGATAGCGCGGATTGATCCACTAGAACTACCTGAGTCAGGTGCTCAAAACCACTTACTTCTGCATCAAGTGTTGATTCTCCCGGAACCACACCACGATGTATCTCATATGCAGCTTGGATCACTTCGGTAATAAGGGAGCTCTTGCCACTACCTGACACTCCCGTCAGGGCAACGAAGGCGTTTAACGGAATATCGACATTAAGTGAGTGTAAGTTGCGATTGCAAGCCCTGCGGATAGCGAGTACAGCGTCAAACGATGGAGCAGTCGTTTGAGCCTTATACGCAGCAGTATCGACACCGCACCACTTGCTCTGGGGGCCAAAAAAAGTTGCGTTACCGCCGCGCTCTCCAGCTCCTGGACCCAATTCGAGAATATAATCTGATTGATTTAGACACTCGGGATCATGCTCAACTACCGTAAGTGAGTTACCGCGGTCTGTGAGATCGCGTAAAGCACCAATTAGGGCCTCTGTATCGCGGGCGTGTAAACCCACCGAGGGTTCATCAAGTACAAAGTGAGTTGAGATCAGGTTACTGCCGAGCGCCGAAACTAGATTTACCCGTTGAGTCTCTCCACCAGAGAGTGTGCGTGACTGGCGGTCAAGGCTAAGATATGGCAGCCCCAATTCTACTAGGTAACGCAATCTATTGATTATGCTCTTAAATACATCTTCAAGCTGTCGCGGAAGATTCTTCTTTTGTTTTAGATCCTCGTAGAGCGAACTAAACCAAGGTAATAGTCGTTCAAGGGGAAGAGACGCCACTTCTGAGATCGACAAACCCCTTATGCGGTATGCTAAAGCATCATTCTTAAACCTCGTGCCTTTACAGGCATGACAATCGACCTGTCCACGGTAGCGCGCTAAAAAGACTCGCACATGCATCTTGTATTTCTTGCGCTCTAACCAAACAAACCAAGGGTTAATGCCGACATATGAACGTGACTTGTGATTAAAGATAGCGTCATGTTGCTCTACTGTGAGAGTTGACCAGGGCCGATCTACTGGGATCTCCTGCTGTTTGCAGAATGCGAGTAGCTGCTTGTGTTCACCTGAAGCAGCATTGCCCTTCCAACATTCGACAGCGTGATCTCTAATAGTCTTGCTGTGATCTGGTACGCAGCGATGTGGGTCAATAACCAATACTTTGCCGAATCCATTACACTCACCACATGCACCGATCGGGTGATTGTAAGAAAACAGTGCTGGTCGTGGACGTGCAACAGATACTGCTCCATCGCCACACTGAAAATTGCGAGAGTACGAATAGGTTTCGTACGATGCACTAACCGTCTGTTCTTCGTTGCTGGTAGTTACTCGAGCAAGCGGCCTGCAAGGACGAAGTCGTTGCTCAACTATCTGTACGATGCCATCTCCGACTGAAAAGCACTGCTCAATAGACTCACGCACTTGGGTATGAGAGAAATTGCCAGAACGACAACGATCGATAACAACTGTAAGGCTTTTAGTTTTCTTGGGCGGTAAAGAATCTTCAAATAGAGTCAGGCTGCCGTTACTTGGGTGAATGTAGCGGGAATATCCGAGGATCTGGAGCCGTTCGATCTGGTCTTTGGTGTTGTTTGTCTGAACTCCAATCAGAAATGTCGCGTCTGGTTTGTAGTTGCATAGTCCCTCTAAGTGACTAGAGAGCGAATTTGTGTCCCAACGGACAAGCTCCAGACCACACCTTGGGCAAACAGGTGTTGCTAGATTGCTCCAGATTATCTTTAGTAGGTCGTTTATGTCGGTCATCGATCCAACAGTTGAGCGCGAATTTAGGATTCGAGTCCGTTGCTGGATGGCGATCGCCGGACGCACATTCTCGATAGTGTCGACCTTGGGGCGTTTGACTTTATCAAAAAACTGACGTGTGTACGGTGAGAAGGTTTCGATGTAGCGTCGCTGACCCTCAGCATAGATCGTATCAAATGCAAGCGATGACTTCCCTGATCCTGAGAGACCTGTAATGCCAACAAGCGAATTGTGAGGCAGGGAGAGATTGAGGCCCTTTAGATTGTTTTCTTGGGCATTAACGATTTTGAGAGAGTCTTTTTGTGCCATCGCACAAGAAAGTGTATCGCGGTATCAGTGATAGGGGCAACTCTAATGGAGGTTTACGTAAGAGTAACTAGTCGGCGGGATTTTACCCCCTCTCCACTAAAGCATGGGCTCTTCGTGGAATCGAGTGGGCGAACTTGGTGTTTCCAGAGGTGAACATGCTCGTGGACGGGGAAATATAGCGTTTTCCAAAAGTCCGTAGCGATATAGCGGCTTTTGAAAAACGCTATATGTCCGTTTTTGTTGAAGATATGCTTTTACTCTCGTAAAAGTTTGATCTAACGCCCACACTCAAATCGTAAGCAGTGATAAAGGTTTGAATGTATAAATTGATAGCCGCTATCGAGAAGCTTCTTTGGTATCAATCTGTTGCTCGAAATTAAAATGGTCGACATCTCACCAAAGATAGTTTTTAGCGCAAACAAAGGTATAGCTAAGATCGTTGGCCGTTTTAGAACTCGACCAAGAGTAGTGGTAAATTGGCGATTTGTGCACGGTTCCGGAGAGCAGCAATTTACTGGCCCCTCTAGCTGCTCACTAAAAATGACGTGCTCAAATATCCCTAAAAGATCCTCTAGTCCGATCCAGCTCATATATTGATTGCCACTGCCCAAGCGTCCTCCAAGGCCCAACATAAATGGCGTTAGCATTTTCGATAAAGCTCCACCTCCAGCATTTATTACCATTCCTAGTCGCATTTGGACGGAGCGACAGCCACAATTATCGAGAGATTTGGCAGCCTCTTCCCAGCTAGCAGATAGTTTGGCTAGAAAATCAGATCCCACTGCGCCTGTCTCATCAACGGAAAGATCGCCAGTACTGCCGTAGTAGCCCGCTCCAGAGGCAGAGATAAAGACCCTTGGTGGTGAATCCAGACCTGCTATCGTTTGTGTTAGGAGCTTTGTGGATTGTAGGCGACTTTGTTCCAGCGCTTCTTTGCGTTTCGGCGACCAGCGCTTTGCGGCTATATTTTCGCCACACAGGTTTATAACTACGCTTACTTGATTAAAAGCTGAAGGACTCACTATACCAGCCGCTGGATCCCAGGCATGCTCGCTTGAATTCCGTGGGGCGCGCCGTACAAGTGTGCGAACCGAGTGACCAGCAGTTGTGAGAAAAGCTCGTAATGCTTGACCGATAAAACCAGAGGCGCCTGCTATCAGAATCGTCTGGCGCGGTTTTAGTTGCCAGCGCGCTTGTAGCGCAAAGTCTGCAGCGAGCACAGAGTGTCTAAAGGAGAATAGTCGTTTTAACTCTCGCTGTATAAAGAGATCTGCCAGTGGTAATCTGATTGGTAGTTGGTACTCAATTTCGTCAAGGACTCTGGTTTTGTTATCGGGCTCAGGAAGGAACGAGTGCGTGTGTCGCCAGCTGCGGAATGGCCCTCGTATTTGATCATCGCGAAACATCCTGGGTGGCTCGTATGCTGTGTGAGTCAGGTGCCAAGGTATAGAGAGTCCTAGTGCAAGCGGTAGGCGGATCTTGACCTCTGAGCCAATCGCAATTGAGCTGGCCGTCATTGAGTTCGAGGTGCGCAAAATTTTTACTGGTCTCCACGGTGGGTTAAGACGCTCAAAGGCACCAGGACGTGTATGCCAATTAAAGAGATCTTCGGAGCAAAAGGGCAGGGTGCTCTGCCACTTAAACCTATAAACGGCACTTGCGGGTCTGAAAATGGCGCACATAAATAAAATCACTCTGTCTTGTAAAACTAAACCTAAATTCGGAACTTGCCGGTTTGGAAATGGCGCATATGAATAAACCTAAATTCGGCAGTTGCGGGCCCGACAACGGCGCATCTGGCTAAAATTACTGCGGCCTTTGAATTTTCGGTGCTCACCCTGACGATGCCAGAGTTGCGCTTCCCAAAAAGCTCAAAGTACTTCGTGCTTCTTGCCACCTGCACCATTTTCGTTCTCCTTAACTGCCGAATTTAGGCTGAATTTAGGTTGAAGCAAATAGTTTTCATCCAACTATGGCGTCGCAGTTCTCTCTATAGCGATTTGCAGAAGTCCGTGCCAGTAAAACTGGCACGGCTTTTGCCGTAAATCACTATAGGTTGTTGTTTTGATTCGCGTCCGCGAATCGATAGCGTTTCCCAAAAGCCGCTATATCGC
>CAZZLV010000009.1:0-22318 GCA_964655155.1 uncultured Bdellovibrionales bacterium | reverse complement strand
TGATTTTAGTCATATGCGCCATTTTCAGACCCGCAACTGCCGAATTTAGGATTATCTATAGTATTGGTAGGGTAACCAGAGCGTGGGTAGCAGAGAGATGACGCAGCAATTAGAGAAGATAGGGATTGTGGGCCTCGGATATGTGGGATTGCCTCTTGCATTGGCGCTTGGTCGGGCCTTCCCTGGTACTATCGGCTTTGATGTTAGCCAAGAGAAGGTTAACGCCCTGCTAGCGGGCCAGGATCACACCGGAGATGGATTTGAGTCTGAGGTGCAGTCCTCAACTGTGACCTTCACTGCGGATGCTGCGGCACTGGGGGAATGCAGTATAGTAATAGTGGCTGTGCCAACCCCGATTGATGAAAACCGGCAACCGGACTTAGCTCCCCTGGTTAAAGCCAGTCAATCCGTTGGGCGCAACCTAAAAAGAGGCGCTGTAGTTGTTTTTGAATCGACCGTCTATCCTGGCGTGACCGAGGATGTCTGCGGTCCGGTAATCGAGCATGAGTCTGGTTTCTTGCGAGGAGTTGATTTTTTTCTTGGATACTCGCCGGAGCGTATTAATCCGGGTGACAAAGAACACACTCTAGAGAAGATAGTCAAAGTAGTGGCGGGTGAATCTGCCGAGATTACTGATAGGATTGCAGCGGTATATGGAGCTGTTGTAAAGGCGGGGCTATTTAAGGCTCCAAGTATTCGGGTGGCTGAGGCAGCTAAGGTGATCGAAAACACCCAGCGTGATCTCAATATCGCTTTAATGAATGAGTTGGCGATTATTTTCGATAAGATGGGGATACGCACAAAAGATGTTCTCGACGCCGCTGGAACAAAATGGAATTTCCTTAAGTTCACCCCAGGTCTGGTAGGGGGACATTGCATCGGTGTCGATCCATATTACCTAACGGCTAAAGCCCAACAACTCGGGTACCATCCGCAAGTGATCTTGGCGGGCCGGAGGATCAATGATGATATGGGGCGCTTTGTGGCTGAGCGAACTGTGAAATTGATGATTAATGCGGGATTGCCACTCAAGGGTTCTCGAGTCGGGATTATGGGGGTTACCTTTAAGGAGAATGTGACTGATACTCGTAACAGTCGTGTTCCAGATATCGCTTATGAGCTGGCCGAGTTCGGAGTTCAAACTCTTATTCACGATCCGCTTGCAGATCCAGAGGTAGTGCGCGACGAATACGGGCTTGAACTTAGTCCACTCTCGGATTTAAACGGCCTTCATGGAATTATTATCGCTGTCGGTCATTCAGATATTCGTGATGGTGGTGTGGCTTCATTGGCTGAGCGTGTAGTGCCTGGAGGAGTGTTTGTGGATTTAAAATCGATCTTCGCGCCTGATATGTTGCCAGCGAATCTTTCATATTGGAGTCTGTAGTTATGCGCGGAGGTCTTCATATTCAAAGAACGTGGTTGGTAACCGGGGCGGCAGGATTTATTGGCTCGCATCTTGTCGAAAGGCTTTTAGCCCTAGACCAAAGAGTTGTTGGAATCGATAATTTTTCGACTGGCAAGCGCGACAACATAGATGCTGTGCGAGCAAGGGTGTCGCCAGAGCGCGCGGCACGTTTTGCATTTTTTGAGCAGGATATTCGAGATAGGAGTGGTTTGTGCCAACTAGTGAGCAGTCATACCCCGGGGATTATACTGCACCAAGCCGCGCTCGGGTCTGTGCCGCGTTCGATAGCCGAGCCGGTAGCCTCGCACGAGTCGAATGTGGATGGATTTATTAATATCCTTGAGGCGGCACGTCAGACAAAGGTAGCTCGAGTCGTTTATGCCTCGTCGAGTTCGGTATACGGCGATATCGATGGCTCGCCAAAAGTTGAAGGCAGAATCGGCAACTGCTTGTCGCCGTACGCTGCAACCAAGCGAATAAATGAGGTCTACGGCCAGGTTTATGGGCGCGTATACAGTATGGAGATAATTGGGCTTCGGTACTTTAACGTGTTTGGCCCGCGCCAGGATCCAAATGGGCCTTATGCTGCGGTGATACCTCGATGGCTATCAGCGATGTCACGTCGTGAGCCAGTTGTTATCTTCGGTGATGGTGAGACGTCCCGTGATTTTTGTTACATAGAAAACGTTGTGCAGGCGAATATCTTGGCCGGCACAGTCGCATCGAGCAGCAAGGCTATTAATTCACTGGTTAATATCGCCTGCGGCGCGACGACAACGCTGCTTAAGCTGGAAGAGTTGTTGCGCCAGGCTGTGAGCCAGGTTACCGGCTGTGCCTTAAAAGATCTGCCCCTTCCGCGTTTTGAGCCATTTCGTCAGGGGGATATCGCGCACTCTTTGGCGGCGATAGAGTTTGCCAAAGAGGCCCTTGGATACCATCCAACTCATTCAGTAGCTGACGGGATTAGTGAGCTAGTACGGGCAGCGCTTACATGATATCCTCAGTGACATGGATATTTTGCCGCAGCTGCTCGTTAACTCGCTTATTACCGGAAGTATCTACGCACTGGCAGCGTCAGGGCTGTGTCTCTCGTTTGCCCTTTTAAAAATCCTAAATTTTGCGCACGGCCACATGATGATGCTTGGGGCCTATATTTATCTGGTATTTGCGCTTGATCTGCAGCAGCCGCTTATCATCGTCGGTGTTCTAACAGCGGTCTCGATGGGTTTAATCGGAGCTGGCATCCTCACCGTCTTTGTTAACCCGTTTGCCAGCTACAGCCCACTTCTGCCGTTTGTGACCACCTTGGCGTTAGCGTCCATAGTAGAGGCGATCGTTTCGATGGTGTTCGGCGTCAACGTCCGATCACTATCTTCGGGAGATGCGCTATCGAGTTTAGAGTTTGCCGGGGTTTTTATCACGCCCATTCAGATCATTATTATCGTCAGTGCGATAGTCATTTTAACGGCGATGGGTTTGATTATCCATGGGACTGGTGTGGGACGAAAGGTGCGGGCATTGGCTGAGAACTCGCAGGCATCCCAGACACTTGGAATTAGAGCTCGTCGGATTAACTTCTCGGTATTTGTGATTGGCACAGTATTAGCGGCGTACGCCGGTATTTTAGTGGGCTATGAGACTAATCTTCAGCCGACCATGGGGAATGCTTATACTATTAAAGCATTTGCGGCCATGATTTTGGGGGGACTTGGAAATATCTGGGGTACGGTTTTCGGAGCGTATTTCCTGGGATTTGTTGAAAACATGGCGGTCGGTCTTGATTTCGGAGGCTATTCTTTGCCAGCAGGCTATAAGGATGCGTTTGCCTTTCTGATTATCCTAAGTGTGTTGTTAATGCGTCCGCAAGGTCTTTTTGGTAGCCGCAAGAGGAGGGCCTAGACGTGTATGGCGAGCTTCCTAGAGTTTCTTAGTTCGGAATATGTTGTGCACCTTGCTATCCTAGTCTGCATGTATCTCATCTTAGCACAGGGACTCAATTTGACCTTTGGACTTGGGCGGCTCTTTAACTTGGCACATGTGGCTTCATTTGCCTTGGGAGCATATACCACCGCGCTGCTTGCGGTAGATACGCAGGCAGGATTTTTCAAGTGTGTGCTAGCTAGCATGCTCACGAGCGGGCTTTTTGCAGTGCTCCTTGGTGGAATAGCGCTGCGCCTCACGCAGGACTATTTCGCCATCGGCACTTTAGCATTTAGCTCGGTGGTATCGAGTTTGCTGATAAACTGGAAAAGTGTAACGCGAGGAGTGCTTGGGATACCGGGTATACCGCGCCCAGAGATCTTAGGATTTGATTTTTACAACAATACGAATTTCCTCGTGTTAATATTTATAGCCGCGTGTCTAGTGCAAGTTTTTTTCTTTATCCTTCATCGCGGGCCGTTTGGGCGAGCTTTGCGTGGTCAGGCCGAGTACGATGAGGCGCTACAGGCAATCGGATGTGACACGGGAATGGTGCGTAACATGAGTTTCCTATTTTCTTCTGCTACTGCTGGACTAGCTGGTAGTTTCTTTGCTTACTACCTAAACTACATCGATCCATCATCGTTTTCGCTAGCTGAGATGGTGTTCATATTGACGATAGTCGTTGTCGGTCGTCCAGGCGCGCTATGGGGAGTGTCGCTCGGCACAGTTTTCCTGGTGCTTCTGCCGGAGCCGCTGCGTTTTATCGAGATCAATTCGGCGTATTTGGGCCCAGCCAGACAGCTGCTTCAAGCGCTGATTCTTTTTGCGGTTGTTTACGTTAATCGCCGCAATCTTTTTCCGCCGCAACGTGAGGTGTAAAATATGTTGACCGTTAATGAAATTAACGTCTCGTTTCACAAGACTAAGGTTATTAATTCGATTTCGCTATCAGTCTCAGGCGGAGAGACGGTGGGTATTATCGGCCCGAATGGAAGTGGTAAAACTACATTTTTCAACACGTTATCTGGATTCGTGCATCCCTCCAGTGGTTCGCTCTCACTCAATGGTGAGGATATCACTACCACTACTCCGGATTATCGTGCCAAGCGCGGGATGGGGCGAGTTTTTCAAAACTTCGGTATCTTTAAAGAGCTTACATTGATGGAAAACATCCTTGTCGCCCTTGAAGCTCGTGGTAGCCTCTTTGGAGGATTTGTACCGTTTGGGGCCGAGAGCAAAGCGCATCGACGCAGAACTTTGGAGTACCTGGAAGAGATTCAACTAGCATCGCGCGCCAATCAAAAGGCTGGTAGCCTCTCTGGGGGCCAGATGCGCTTGCTTGAAATCGTTAGAGTGCTGGCCACTGGAGCCGATCTCTTGTTGCTTGATGAACCCACGGCCGGAGTATCACCGCGAATGAAGGAAGAGGTCGCCTTGTTCATTGTCAAGGTGCAAGCGATGGGCAAGACCGTTTTGGTTATTGAGCACGACATCACCTTTATTCAGAAATTTTGTAAGCGCATCGTTGTCTTGGAGAGCGGTATGATTGTGCTTGATGACACACCGGAACGAGTATGTGCCGACGAGCGCTTGCAAGAGGTGTACTTTGGCAAGCGAGTTTCTGGATAGTCTTAACTATCTGATTTGACCTGGTGTTTTGCAAAGGTCTTCATTTTTGCTAGAATCTCCAGGTTATCGGCGACTTAGACGCTAACTTTTAGTGGTGCGAAAAATATAGCGAGTAAAGAAGAGTCCGCTTTGTTGCGAACTTGCGTTAACCGCTATAGTGCTGGGGCTTTTTATCCTGGAGGTAGTTGTGGGCGAGAGTTTTAATAGCGCCAAGGCGCTAAATGTATCAGATGGAGAGAGGCGTACTACTCCGTTCCTAAACCCGTTAATTTCGTTCTGCATCTGTGGCAAAGGAGATCTTGACGGCTTTGAATTACATCCCCTAGAGGCTGAGGCTCTCGGTGATGCCGTTTCTGATAAGAGAAAGGTTGATTTCCGCTTGGGAAGAGCGGCTGCTAGGCAAGCCCTACGGGAGTCTGGTTTCCCTGTGATTAGTCCGATCCTTCGCGGAGAACACCGCGAACCGTTGTGGCCCGTTGGTATTACAGGCTCTATTGCGCACAGCACTGACTACGGCATAGCGGCTACAGCATGGCAGCATCATGTTCCAGCTATTGGTGTAGATATTCAACGGATAGAGGAGCGCTACACCGATGAATTGATAGCACGTTTTGCCGATCCAGATGAGTTCGAATGGGTTCGTTCAGACCCGGGAATGCGCACAGAGCGTGCAGTGAAGTTGTTCTCTGCAAAGGAGAGCGTTTTTAAGGCACTGTATCCGTTACGCCGAGTATGGTTTGCATTCGATGTGGCGCACCTAACCCCAGTCGATGGCGAACAGGCCTTCAGAGCTGACGTGCGACTCCCTGCGTTATCATCAGGGGTAATAAAACTTGATGTGGGTATTTCATATTACGACGATCATATCATCACCGGAGCGTTGCTAGCGGAGCCTCTGCCCGCTGCCTGTAGCGTTTTTGAAAACTCATGAGCGATATGACCTAAATTCGGCAATTGCGGATCTGAAAATGGCGCATATGACTAAAATCACTTTGTCTTTTCAATCTCAGTGCTCACCCTGACGGTGCCAGGGTTGCGCCTGCAAAAATTTAAAACCACTTCGTGCTCTTAAGCACATGCGCCATTTTCATCCTCCCTAACTGCCGTTTTTAGGTTGAAGTTAGAGAGAGCGGCGACACCCTGTTCTACTGGCACGGACTTTTGCGAGTCACTATACACGTTAGGCCGCAAGCTCCTGCATGCAGAGCTTCTTCATCGAATCTAAGTTCTCTACAATTCTACCCACGCCTCGGACTACGCAGGTAAGCGGATCGGCATCACGGACAAAACGGATGCCGCTGCGCTCACTAAGCTTCTCGGCAAGTCCACGCAAAAGTGACCCGCCTCCTACGAGGTGCACACCGTTTGCTAGGATGTCCTGTGCGACCTCAGGAGAAACGTTCTCCAGAGCTGTATAGATCGCTCCGACTATGGCGCAGAGGGGCTCATGCAGCGCCTGGCGGATCGTCTCATTAGTGATCTCCAGTGAGCGCGGCATACCAGACGCTAAATCTCTGCCGAATATAGTCATTGTAAGAAGCGGGGCGTGCCTTAGCAGCGAGCCAACCGTAATCTTGGCACGCTCAGCCTCGAATATGCTGATCTCAAGACCGCACTTCTGACGGAGATAGCGCTGAATGGACTCATCCATCTTGTCGCCAGCTATGCGTATGGCGAAGCTGTACATAGTACCGCTTAAGCTGACGATAGCGATCTCAGTTGTACCGCCGCCGATATCAACGACCATGCTGCCGATAGGCTGGTCGACTGGGAGTGAGCTTCCAACCGCAGCGGCCATAGATTCCTCAATTAGGTAGACCTGGCGCATACCAGCAGAGATAGCTGCGTCAAGAACAGCCCGTTTCTCCACCTGGGTAATATCAGATGGGACTCCGATAATTGCTCGAGGTCTAATGAGTGACCACCGAGTGCGTACTACGTTAAGCATATAGCGGATCATTTCACTGGTCATTTGAAAGTCAGCTATCACACCATCGCGCATCGGTCGCACGCAGCGGATTGCGCGCGATGTTTTGCCATACATCTGCTTTGCAGCTGAGCCAACAGCGATGACTTGGTCGGTCTCGGCGTCTACAGCTACGACTGAGGGTTCGTTGAGCACCACACCCAATCCCTTTACGTACACCAAAGTATTAGCAGTGCCGAGGTCAATCGCAACATCAGCAGCTATCACCGCCGAAATCTTATTCCACGCCGAAGCACTGAATCCTGAACTTTTTTCTAGTATTTTACGCACGCACACCCCCAAGATTTGATGAAGTTCTAGCTGAAACAGGTTGTTGTTGAAGAGTTGCATCTATATTGCACATCCCACCCGTGGCAAGCTTGGCACGATAACACTCTATATTAATCCTAACTGGCCGGTCGGCAGAGTTCAGATGATTCGCCAGGCTCTGCAGCTTTTGCTGGAAGAATGTACTCATCATGTCGTCTACTGCAAGCAGTACATCCCCATCAGGTAGACGGATACACGGGAAATGAGGAGGGACAGCCTGCTGCGCTAGTCTAGTGAATTGCTCTGAAAGTTGCACGGAAAGTGATACACCACCGAGCGCCTCCAGCTCTCGAAGGGACTCAAGCTTAATTCTGACTATTTCTATAGAACCGTGTCCGATTGCGTTACCAAGCTGAGCTGTTTTTTGTTTAAAGAGTTCCCAGGAGGTCTCGACTTGCGCTCCGTGTCCGGCCTTTTGTGCCCAGCAGAGCAAAATCTGAATTATTGATGCAAACTGCTCAAGAATACGCACATGCGAGTTGGTAAATCCGTCCACCCGTGTGCTATCACACATAAGAACTCCGCACGAACCAGCCGGCAGATTAGTGACGACTTTGGCGGCGTTGAGGTTTGAGGCAGCGCGAAGTAATTGTCTCTGTCGCAGCGCGCTCTCGGTCGATATCGGCACAGCAACAAGGCTATTAATTGCTGTATGATCTGTGTCCTGATCTACGTATATTGGTAGGGCTGAGCTGCGCACATCGCATGGGGATAGGTGAATCGGACGCCCCTGTTCGGCCACCCATCCAATTAAACCGTGACCCGCCTGCACGCGGCAGTCCGTTACCAGCTTGGATGTAGAATGAGCGGCTACCAGGTCTACCGCAGCCGCCTTTGGATCGATTCCGGGTTGAATTACCTGCCTGAGTGGAATGGCATCTCGAATCTCACGCTGGCTCGATCCACCGCCAAGTTCCTGGCCATATGTGCTGCTCTGCCCTAGCAGCTCTGTAGGTATGAATATCGCGGTTGAGTGAGCTCCTATCACCGCTGATATCAAGCGCGTAACTTCATGCAGATCATCCCTAAACTGATTGAGAAAATGCATCGAGACATCACTTACAACAGACAAACACCCAGAGCGCTTACAAAACTCCTCTGCTGCTACCAGCTACTAGCTCGCGTAGCATTCGAACTAGAACATGCTCAAAGTGCCACAGAGGGCAAGTTCCGCGCTTTTTGTTCTTGCATCCTGGCCTCGCGACGAGAATATCCATTAAACGCGCTCTTACTAAAAACCTAACAAAGGCTTCCAGCTTGGTGTCTCTTAGAGGAAGCTGCGATAAATCTTTAGTTTAAGTTAGCTAAAGTTATCAGAAGGATTGCTAATCGACAAGAGATCTTTAGCAAATCACTTTAGTAGTTAGTTTGCAAAAGGTAACTACTTAGCCAATGCAGTAACTATAACCTTAGCCCCAATTTATGGGTGACTTTGCGGAGCAAAGCGGTGTGGAAATATTAACTGCTCAGCAAAAATAAGCCATCCCCGAACAGGGGATGACAAGAAAAAATAGAAAACCAAATGGCAGTTTTCACAAGGGAATCATGAATAACGACTTAAAAAACCGCGGAGCTGATCATGCAAAAGTCATCGGCGCCGGATTAGGAGTTAACAGACGGCTTTCCTTGTGCCGATTTCAGGTGTGAGTTGCGTTTGCCACGCTGTTTATCCTCAACCTCGGTGGGGCCTTTGTTACTCTTGGCGGAGCGCCCACCGCTCTCATCATCAGCAGATGTTGGATTGGATTCGCCTGTAGGCGTTCCAGGAGTCTGGTACTTCAGCGATTGAGTCGCATCCTGCGAGCCTTCCATTTCGAATTCACATTCATCTGGTCGTAACCGCCCATCAGGCAGGATTAGGATCTGCACCTTGTAGTCTGCCTCGAGAGCGGCGATTTCACCACGTTTGTTGTTGAGCAAGAAAAACGCGGGCATCGACGGCAGCCTAGCTTTGACCTTGCGCACATGGCCGACAATAACCGCGGCTTGCATCTTCCGCAGGGCTTCCAGGGCCACCAGCTCAGGGTTCTTAATGTGTCCGTTACCGAGGCAGTAGTCACAACGGACGTGACTGTGACTGGTCAGTGATGCCCGCAGCCGTTGACGAGACATCTCAAGCAGTCCGAATTTTGAGAGTTTTCCCAGCTCGATGCGCGCTTTGTCTGAACTTACACACTCTTGGAGGCGCCTCTCCACAGCGGCTCTGTGGCGCTTGTCCGACATATCGATGAAGTCAATCACAACCAGTCCGCCAAGATCCCTCAGCCGCAGCTGTCGCGCCACCTCTTCAGCGGCCTCAAGATTGGTCTTATAAGCAGTTTCCTCAATATTTGCGCTGTCTGTAGCCTTTCCCGAGTTGACATCAATTGCTACTAGCGCCTCAAGCTGTTCAATAACGATGGCACCACCTGATGGTAGCTTGACCTCTCTGGAAAGGGCATCCTGCACCTGTTGATCGATGCCGTGATGCGTAAATATCGGCCCCTTTTCTTCATACAACTTAATTCGTGATCGGTACCTCGGCATAACCTGACCGACAAATTCGCGCACGTTGTGAAACGTCTTTGCATCGTCAATCACAATCTCGCGCACATCTGGTGTAAAATAGTCTCTGATAACTCGTGTCGAAAGATCATTATCCTTGTAGAGCAGAGCGGGAGCCTTTGCGGTTTGATTAGCTAATAGAATGCTCTCCCACAATTTAAGCTGCAGCGATAGGTCTCGCGATAGTTCGCCTTGCGAACGGTCAAGCCCCGCAGTGCGGATGATCATCCCGATACCAACAGGAACCTCTAATTCACGCGAGAGCCGTCCTAAGCGAATTCTCTGCTCATTGTCGTGGATTTTGCGCGATATGCCGCCCCGATCGCTCCCCGGCATAATCACCAAATATCGCCCTGGCAGGGAGATGTAGGTGGTTAAAGTAGCGCCTTTTAGATCACGCTCTTCCTTAACTACCTGAACAACAAGCTCCTGACCTGCCTCAAGAACGTCTTGAATTCTAACTTTGCCTTGCCGACCCCCACGATCACGAAAACACGATGGATGCACATCGTTGATCTGCAGGAACCCATTTCTATTCGTACCGATGTCAACGAACGCGGCCTGAAGACTCGGCTCTATCCTTGAGATTTTGCCGCGGTAAATGTTGCCCTTTGCTTTCTTTCCAGCATGCGACTCTATTTCGAGCTCAGCTAGAGAGGTGCCCTCGATTATAGCTATGCGGCACTCCTCCGGATGCACCGCGTTGATTATCATTCTCTGATCCATGATGATTCTCCTCGTCAGGAGATGCTCGAGAAGGCCCTAGTAAGCGCTTAACAGAGGACGTGCAACCGGCCTCCACTTGAGGTGTCGCTGAGCCACCACGCACGTGGGGCGGGGCCGCAGGGTGCCACTTTATTTCGTTGCAACAGTTCTGCATTTCCTGATTAACAGCGACTTCGCTCACACTAGTTTCGCTACACGAGTGTAGCCCTCTCGGTTTTTTCGCGGAGTATATTCTACCGCTTTAGACCGGAAGCATCTTCCAAACTATACATTTAAAAATCGGTGGGCCATTCCTCGACCCGTAATGCCTTCATAGCACAAAAGCGTTTAGACCGGTATCCCTGTATGCAAAACGTCGTTTTGTATTTAGTTGGCTAGGCCTAGTCGTCTTTTAGTACAGGCCTAACCGAGAGATTTGGCTCTCGTAACATATGCTTACGAGAGCTTACTAACCTTAAAGCCAAATTCGGCAGTTGCAGCTCTAAAAAATAGCGCATATGACTAAAATCACTGTGTATTTTGAATTTTAGGTGATCACCCTATCGGGGCCACTGTTCAAGCCTCCAAAGAGTTCAACCTAAATTCGGCAGTTGCGGGCCCGAAAACGGCGCATCTGGCTAAAATCACTTCGGCTTTTGAATTTTCGGTGCTCACCCTGACGGTGCCAGGGTTGCGCCTCCAAAACGTTCAAAATACTTCGTGCTTTTAACCATCTGCACCATTTTCATCCGTATTAACTGCCGAATTTAGGTTTAGCGCTGAATCGCTCGCTCAACAGCATTGCCAGTAAGATGCAGGACAGATCTCTCTGGATGTGGAAACGACGTTTGGGTAGAACCACTTTAAGACTTCGGATTTACGGACGATATCCCCTCTGAAAGGAGCAGGATGTTCACTACGAGGAGCGTGTTAATTGCCAGTCCCAGTGTACATCTTTCTTAAACTAGCGGTGTTTTTTTGCTCGTGGTCTCGGTTTATGGTTGTGACCCATTTGCTGCGGCAGGCATTAAGGTGGCGCGGACATCAATGGGACGGCGGTCGAAAGCAAGCAAATTATACACAGAGGAAACTAGAGCGTGTTTGTGATTGATGTTACATTTCAGGGGGGCGCAGCATCTGTTGAGCGGATGTTTGTTCGACGTCCATACCTGACGATAGGCGCCGCGGATTCATCACACCTTGTGGTCGGTGAGATGGCGAATCTTGGGTTTGCGCTGCATGTACAGCGAGATCTAGCGCGCTCATTCAAAGTAACAGCTGTCTCTGAGCCGCAGCGCAGTGTACCACCACTTATTGGTGGCACCTACGATGGTCGCGCTAGTGTGGATCTTGGAGTTGTTAAATTTGAAATCATAGCGCTCGATTTCGATCTATTAATTCGCGATAACGAGCCTCTGGACAAAGCCGGAGTGAGGATTCTTCGACGCGCGTGCAGCGAAGCGGTCCCTGAATTTCCGGCGCTGTGTGTCATTACGCCGATGAAAGCAGTGGTCTCATTTTGGCCAGACCAGCCGCTACTTGTTGGGCGCTCAAGGAGTGCAAGTGTTCGCCTTGATGTCCCCACAGTTTCCCTGCAGCATGCTCGGATAGGATACGAGTCTGGAGATTTCTGGATTGAAGATCTCGGGTCGACAAATGGCACGTTTGTCGGTGACCGGCAGGTTTCAAGCCGAGTTTCGGTGCCATCGGGAACTCCAATTATCATTGGTAAGAGCGCTTCGGTTGTCGGGATTACATCGCGAGAGCAGCTCGCGTCTCTTGATTCTTCAGCGGTAAGTGCACACTGGTTGGAGCCGGCTATACAGACGCTCTTTCCGAGTCTGATATCACTGGCACCGGTAGCGCGACCATCGCGAGTTGTACTCAAACCTGGAATGCACCTTGACCTCGGTCGCGATCCGTCGTGTGGATTGTGGCTTGGGGCTCCGCACATCTCGCGGCGTCATTGTGCTGTTGAGGTATCCAAAACCGGCGAGGTGCGGATTACCGACTCAAGCACTAATGGAACCGCTTATGATGGAGGACTTCTGCGCAGTTCTGATGTTTTTAAAACGACAGCTCAACCAGTAGTTCTCGATTTTGGTGCTGGTGTGACGGTTGCTCTGTGTTTTACGGAGAATCAAGAAGAGGCATTTAAGGCTGCATACGGCGCTCCGCATGCATTTACAAAGCATGAAGCAAAGTCTTCATCAGAGAGACAGGATGGGCGCACCCGAGTAGCTCGCGAACGTCGCAACACGACGTGGTTTAAAATCGATGATTCAACGCTCAACCAACTCCGCTCTAAAAATAGTAGAATGGCCAGATTGCGAGCGATGTTCAGCGGACTTACGCTGCAGGGTCGAGTGGCGCTGGTATTTATTGCAGCAGGTTTTGCGATGTTATTGGTAGTGATGGCGTGGATGGTTGTTTCGTAATTGAGCATGTGCGTAAATAATTTGCGCGAGTTTTGATCGTATTGGTGGCATGTGGAGAATGAGATATGGCAAGTGAAACAAATGAACTAACTTTCGTGCGATGCCCAACTTGCCGCAGCCTGGTGCCGGCGAGCGCATCCAAGTGCCGAATTTGCAATGCGACGCTCGATGCTGCCGCTAAGGGAACAGCGGCTGATGCATCGACCCCGTCCGGTGGACGTGTGCGGCAGAAGACAGTCTCTGCAGGGGCTGAAGAGGTTAGAAATATGACTTCAGCAAGTTCGCCGCCACCTGGCCCAGTGCAATCATCAACTCCCGTTGCGGCCACAGCGGCTCCTAAAGTTCCTGTTGCGCCTACAGCAGCAGCTAAGGCCTTTGTGCCGCCGGCAGCCTCTAGAGGTGCTGATGATGATGTCTTTGACCCACTAGGCGCATTTCTCCAAGATCTGGACTCAATTGATGATAAGTCTAATCAAGCAGTCATCACTAACGTGCCGGAGCAGAGCTCGGCACCTGTGGATCTATTCGCTGATGATGATATCAGCAGCGGGGATAGCGCGGATAAGGAGGATGATCTCGATGACTTTGATCTAGATATTTTAGAGGATCCGTTGTTCAGTGATCCGCTTGATGTGCAGCCAGCGCCGGTCGAAACCACTGCTAATAATGTGGCAATGGATGAGGAGATCGAGCCCTTATTGGATCTGCATCCTGATAACGATCTAGCAGAGACGCAATCTGAGCGATCGCAAACAGCACCTGTAGCGTCACGTCCAGAGTCTAAACATCGAGATATAGAGCCGCCATATCAAGATAGGGAGCCATCCCGTCGAGAGATCCTCAGCGCGCCTGATACCCGCAAGCCTCAGAACCGCGATGCACAGTCATTAGCTGCCGAAGAACCGCGGCCTTCCAGGCCTCCAACACCGGCTAGGAGTGGTCAGAGCCAGGTTCGTCCGAGGATTGGTGGTATGCCTAACAGAGCAGAACCAAAGCTACCTGTAAAGACGAATGAACGCACTACCGATGCCGCAAAGCTTCCAGCGCAGCGCATCGCTGATGAACGGAGTAGGCTCGATAGTCGATCAAAGTCCGTGCAGCCAGCTATAGCTCAACATTCTGTACAACCAAAATCCCCACCAGTGGCAGCTAGCGGACGAAATAAACTTGATTTACAGCAGGCGCGCCCAATGCCCGAGAGACCAGTGCAGGTTGCGCAGTCCGATGGGCCGAGATCTAGTAAGATGAAGGTGGGGCGTCTCTTTGGCTGGCTCGTAAGTTATGAGCATCCAGATGGACGTGCTATTGAGCTACGAGCAGGGCGGTTCTTTGTGACTGGCACAAGTATCCGGTCTACAGATCTGATCTTAGAAGATCAGAGTATTTCAACTCCTCATGCATTGATGTCGATTACTGAGAATGGATTGCAACTTCAGGACCTGATGAGTGAGCGCGGCACATTTGTGCGGTGTCAGGGTCAAGCTCAGTATACCCGTGAGGAAGGAGTACTGGAGCTTCAACATGGAGATTGGGTTAGATTTGGTGATGTTGAATTCCTGATCACAATCGTGCCGGGGTAGGAGGTATAGAGAGTGTAAAACATGGGAGATTAATGAGAGTAATTAGGATCGCGATCGTTTTGTGTCTAGGCGTATCTCTGCTGGGGGGCTGTAGTTCTGCGCCGGTAGCAGATGATGTGGCGCAGCGTGAGGCGAACGAGATTGTGGCTGTCTTGGATAGGCATAGTATATCAGCGAGCCTCGTAAAGGCTCGAGGGGCTAAGGGTCGCTATTCAGTGATAGTAGCCGAGGGGGATTTCCCGGAGGCTGCGGCTGTGCTTAGTCGACTGGGGCTACCAGCTGATAAAAGGCCCTCATTTCAGGAATTGACCGGGGGAAATGGTATTATACCGCCATCTCGAGAGGTTGAGGCCTTAAGACTTGATCGGGCGATCGCCTCTGAGCTTGAGGATATGTTCCGTGTGAGAACAGATATCGCTTCAGTGAGCGTTCTTGTTCGTATGCATTCACGCGAGTCAAATGAGCGCCCGACAGTTACAGTGGTTACACAAAGCTCAGATGGCGAACAACTTGACGTGGCTGAGGTGCGTGAGATCGCTAGACGTGCAGTGCCAGGTATACAGAGCGACGATGTTTATGTAACGGTCGCACAGTTACCAGACGAAATTCGGAATAATGCTAACGGTAGCGAAAAACTAGTGCCCTTTCTTAGATTGTGGCGAGTGCCTGAAGGTGACCACAGTGGGCTGGTCTCTCTTGTGGTATTTTTAGTCGGCTTTTCGAGCATTTTGGCTGGGCTTGCTGGATATATATTGGGCCAGTTTAATTGGCTCAACAGGTCGAGTGGTAATACGCCCTACAAGTTTGCTCGCCCAGGGTCTTCACTGAAGAGTTTTATAAAATCGGAAGATGGTTTTGCAAAGGCCGGAGAGTTGACCTCGCAATCGATTAACTCAAGTCAAGAGAATAACGACCGGGAGGATTCGGTATGATTCGGCCAAATGGGTTCATGCGCCTTGCGCCTTATGACCGGGCCCGTGTTTCGACAGCTGTCTTAATCGATGGTGGGGATGCGCCGATCTACCTTCTTAACGACGCAGTGAGGGGTGAGGAATTACGGCAGGCAGCAGAAGAGTTGTTGACTATGGAACTTGATGTTCGATTTCCCTTCGTGGGAACTATGTTGCGTTTGGCGCTTGAGGAGGCCGCATGACGTGGTTGGAGATACTGAAGACGAATTGCAGTTGTATAGAGAAAAGATAGTAGCCGAGCTAGAACGTAGAATGTTGGTTTTGCAAGACATTGAGGGTCGTTTGGCTAAAGCGCAGCATACTCTAGGCCAATCTAGTACTAAGTTGCCCGTAGTGTCTCCCTCCACCGCTCGGAGGCAGGTAGAGGTTGCGCATCGTGGTAGGTTGCGTAGTGCTGTGAAGGCCCTTGAACGAGAGCTAGAAGATGCAAAAGCTGACTTAGAGCGCGCTGAGGTGCGTTTGCAAGAGGTAGATATTCGACTCGATCAATTTAGTAAGGTTCGTGAAGAGACCTAGCCCGAATATTGCACGAAAGTGTAAGATTCGACTGAGTAAGTGCAAAGAAGCACTTGCAAATTCCGAAGCGCAGCGGAGGAATTTGGAGCCCACAGTTTTTGTGGGCAGTATGGGTTCCTCACAAACTGTAGGCGATGAGGAAAAAGGCCATGGATGGCTTTTTTCCCCGGGCGTTTTTCACGGCGAGCGCAGCGAGCTTAGTGAAAAATACGGACTAGGGATTGGGAGTAAAATGGTGAGTAGCCAAGGACAGATTTCAGGAGAGGCCAGTAGCGAGGTTGAGCCATGGCTTCCGCTGCGGCATATCCGGTCAATTGATGTGCGTGAAGCCCGTTTGGCAAATGGATTCTTGCGCTGCCATCCTGAGCGCTGGTTCCCCGGATTTGCCGAGCGCTGGAGATCCCTTATATCGGTAATGGGGTGTGAATTTCAGATTACAGAGATTAGACCAACCCTGATGCTTCCCGACGAGTCTTGGCAGTGTTTCAAGGGGACTATTGAGCAGGATGGGGTGTTGATCGCAATAGAGCCGCACACCGCAAGTTTAATTGCGGAAGAGCTCGTGCCAAATGTGACCCCGGGAGTACAGAGTAGTTTAATACTTGATTATCTCGTCCAGCGCGTTATGGCTACGCTGGGAATGACCCAGACGATCTCTGAAAATGCTGGTGGTATGACCTTTCATGGTAGGTGCGTAGCGAGTGATGTTGCCGCGGTGGCGTCCGTGCGCTTCTCACTATCTCTTAATGCCTCGCCCTGTACGATAGTAGTGGCGCTGGGACAGGAGCTAATCGAGCGGATGGATCGTCTCTGGCGTCGCCAGGTGCATTCTTCAGCGCGCTATCAATCGGATGGCGGAGCGCTGCGATTTGAAATAGCGCAGCTCGGAGTTCCTCCGCACGTGCTATCAGAATACGTCAGCAAGGGAACTATTATCGATCTGGAAGTTCCGGTTTCAGATGCGGTAACGTTGAGAATTGGCAATAAGGTGTTCATGCCGGCCCGTCTTGTTAATATCGATGGGATGCTCGGCTGCCAAACAATTCAAGGGACGGCCCCGGTTCTTACGGTTCCGGAAGGGACTTCACGGATGAGTGTTGAGATAGCGGCTCCCTCGGTCGACCAAAACGTATTAGCCGAACTTGCTCAGGTAGGTTCCGTTTTTAACACCGGCCGTCCAGTAGGTCGCCGAGTTGTTTTGAGTATCAATCAGGATAAAGTGGCTGAGGCACAACTCTGTATGTACCAGGGTCGTTATGCGGTAGAGGTTCTGTAGAGGATTGTAATGCCGATTAACAGCGATTTTGTGCTCGTCATTACCCAAGATATGCAAAGAGGTGATTGTCGCCAGCTTCGTTTAAGCTATACTGAGTTTGTTCGTGGTAGCGGTCTTCTCAACACAATGAGGAAGATCCTAAAGCGTTTTTCAAAAGTCCGGAGTGATATAGCGGCTTCTGGAAAACGCTATCGATTCGCGGACGCGAATCAAAACAACAACCTGTAGTGATTTACGGCAAAGGCCTTGCCAGTTTTACTGGGACGGATTTTTGCAAATCACTATAGTAAAAAAGTAAGCCTCTCCGGAGAGAGCATGCTCGTATGACCCTAAATCCCGATCCTTTCTCGCTTGCACCGCTAATATCTGTTCTTCCTAATGTTGGAAATGTTACCCGGCTAGAGAGTCTAGTATCATCTCTGTTTGCCCGTTTTCAGGCAGTTGATGCGCTGCGCGAGCATACTGAGCTTCCAGAGACACGGGTCAAACTCGCAAATGAGTTGGGAATGCTGCGTCAGATATTAGACTGGCTCTCAGTACAGCCAGAATCGCTACAGACAGAATCGTTGCAGATCAAAGATTTGCGGGGCGAAGATGAATAGGGATATTAGCGTTAATGATTCATCAAGGGCCAGCTACTCAAGGGATGAGCAGAAGGACATCTACGCTCTTGGAAAGATGTGCCTAGAAACGGGCCACACCAAGCGCGCAGAGGTTATTCTTAAAGGGCTTACAACGGTTGCCCCTGATTTTTTGCCCGGATGGTTGGCCCTGTCAGTAGCTCAGGCCACACTAGGAAACTCAGAGGCTTCGAACGAATCGGCGCGCCGCGCGTTAAAGCTGCAAGTAGATTCTCCGGCTGCGATGATCATTCTGGTAACAACAGCGCTGGCACTAGGAGATCAGAGCACAGCGGGTACTTATCTCGGCGAACTTAAGGATGTAATAGAGCAGGGGATCGTTAACGACCCGAATATAGTCCGGCTTTTTAAGATGCAGATGGCGCGCTATCACAATCAAGACGGATAGGATCGCGGGTAAATCGGTGCAATAGTGAGTCTTTAGTTCTTATCAGCTCTTGAGGCTCTCCGATCTCTGCCAGCTCACCATCGTGCAGGGCTACAATCAGGTCAGAATCAAGAATAGTTCCTATTCGATGGGCGATAACCAGAAGCGTTGCTCCGCTAAACTCACGGCGCATTGTCCGCTGAACGATGCGATCGGTGTGAACATCGATCGACGCGGTAGCTTCGTCAAGTATGACCACCTTACTGCGGCGCAAAAGAGCCCGTGCCAGGCAGATCAGCTGACGCTGACCATTACTAAAGTTAAAACCGCCTTCACGAACTTCAGAGCCTAGCCCGTTGGGAAGAGCCGAGAGAAAGCTCTTCAGCTCGACCCGCTCTAGAACTGACTCGATCTCACTGTCTGAGAACTCCTTAAATGGATCAAGGCTGTCACGAAGACTACCTGAAAATAGGACTGGCTCTTGTGGAACAACAGCTAGTGATCTTCTTACATCGTCGAGCGCGAGAGATGAGAGAGCCACGCCATCAATCAAAATATCTCCAGAGCTCGGCTCGATCAATCTAAGAAGAGAGAGTATTAAAGTGCTCTTACCAGAGCCTGTACGTCCGATTACTCCCACGCGGCTACCAGCGGGTATGGTAAAGGTAAGTTGTTTTAGCGCAAGAGGCAGGTGCGGTCGATAGCGCACAGATAGCTCTTGAAAACGTATCTCTCCGCGACTCGGCCAACCAAGGGGAGCAGCTTTTCCGTGTAGTGGTTCTGAAGTAGTCGTTGAGTAGCGCTCAATTCGCTCAAACGAAGTCAAGCTATTTTCGACCATCGATATGCTGCGGATGGCCCAATTCATGCTCGATGTCATGGCGCTTGCATAAGCCAGGGCCAATCCTGAGAGGGCCATATCCGAGGAAGAGCTCCAGCCGCACGATGCAGCGATTCCAACTGCGCAGATCAAACCAGAGCCCAGAAACTCAAGTCGAATACCCAGCCAGCGGTTGGTGGCAGTCTGCATAAAATTGCAGCGGTTATGTGAATCGAGCGCCTTAGCGAAGAGTCGGTTGAATGATTCGCCGAGAGCGGATGCGCGGAGAGATTCAACACCAGAGAGGCTCTCTGAGGTCATAGCAAATACGGGCGAGAGAGTCGTTGATATAAGTCGCTGTAACTCTCTCGATACCGGCCTAAAAGCCCTACTTAAAGTAAAATAGAGCAAGACAACAGGAGCAAAAAGCACCAGGGTAATTGGCGCAACAAGTGCGATGATAAATGAAACCGCGATGGTCTCGATCAGGCATTGGCCAGCGTCAAGGAGAGACCGGGGTAGTGACAGCTCCAGGGTCTCTAGGTCGCGACTGAATCGATTCAGGATTCGACCCACGGGATTGGATTCAAAAAAGCCTAGCGGGGCTCTTAATACACCGCGCAGCAGGGCTCGATGACAGTCAGCTCCTGCTTGCAGGCCGCGACTGAGAATGTATAGAGTACGAAAATAGCTCAGTAAACATAGGATAAATATACATACAAGGTACCCACCTAAAAAAGACAGCAGCTCAACCTCGTGGCGATTGGCCCAGCTGGTGAGCCAGAGGTCTGTGCCGACAGCAGCTCCCTGACGGCCTAAAAAGAGCACCGCCACGATAGCTGCAGCAAAACCAGGAGCGAGCCTAGAGGCATATGTGCGAATGGTATTTGAGCGTACAGATCCTACACGACGCTCTTCAGCTTCGATAATGGAGTTAGGTGCCTCCTCTCCACTGGGTAAGGTGCCATCAATGGAATTAACAAGCGCTTTTGTATCGGGAAAACTGGTTGTGCTGTGCGGGAAATGATGGCTTATGCTGCCATGCGCCTTCAGAAGAGCCGCCAGTCGACTCTCTTGGGCCATTAATTCCTGAGGGGCTCCATCCTCCACAATAGAACCGTTCTCCATAACCAAAACTCTATCTGCTAAAGCTGCAAGCTCGATCCGGTGGCTAACAATAACTCTGGTCTTGTTGCCTAATTCTGAGCATATCAGCTTAGAGAAAACCTGGTGTGCAACGGCTGGATCCAAGGCGCTGAGTGGATCGTCGAAGAGATAAATATCGGCATCACTGTAGAATGCGCGAGCCAAAGCAACGCGCTGTCGCTGACCACCTGAGAGATTGACACCCCGTTCGCCGATCTGTGTGGCATCTCGATGGGGAAGGTTTATCAAGTCAGCTTGAAGTCCGGCAGCTGATAAGGCCCGTTGGAATCGATCTGCATCGAATGCCCTACCGAATAAGATGTTGTTGCGGATCGAGTCGCTAACAATCCACGGAATTTGCGGTACGTAAGCGATAGAGCCACCGAGCGATACAGAGCCTAATTCAGGTTCTATTTCACCGAGTGTGGTAAGCATTAGTGCAGATTTGCCTGATCCTACAGAGCCGATAACGACTACGAGTTCGCCACGATGAATCTCAAGATTCGGCACCGTGATAGCCACCCTACCTCCAGGCGCCCACCGAGATTTAAGGCCAACCAGGGAGATAGCCGCTCTTTGATTTACATCAATCCGGGGTGGGGAATGTTCAGGAGAAAAGAGAAAATCATGTATCCGACGGCAAGCGACCGCAGCTTCCATCCCATTGTATAGCGTATCCGGTAGTATGTTGAGCGAAAAGCGCAGCTGCATATATAGCGTCAAAACTGGAAATAACGTAAAGCTCTGCAGCTCAATTCCCTGCCACACGAGGCAAACCGAAGTAATCGCCATAGCCACAGCCGGAGCACTCCCTGACGTGAATGAGAAGATTGCGGAGAGGCGTACAAGTCGACGAGAGAGCCTAATCTCATCCTCTCGAAGGGCTTGAATCTTCTTTTCCAAGTTATCTTCCCAACCTTGGAGTTTGGCAGCTTTAATGTGGATTAGGCTTTCTCGTGTTAGGCCAATGCGTCGATCAGCCACACGATTAAGCTCTTTACGAATACGCCCTTGGATGCGAGTAATGACTGTGGAGCTGACTAGAAGCACGATCAACGCGGAGCATCCAACTAGCGCGGACAACCCTACCAGACGATAAAGCAGGAACATAATTCCCAGCATCAAAAGAGGGTGGTGCCACAACGAGTGGAAAAAGCTCAGAAATATCTGCACTCTTTGGGTATCAGATCCGATCAGGTTTACAATAAAGCCAGTAGTTGCTTCATGTTGAGCTGCGCGTTGCTGGCGCAGAGATTTGGCAAAGATGAGGGCGTTAAGCGCGGCGCGAACGCGATATGAGAGGTTTGGTAGTATGTAAAATAAGTGGTGCGTGGTCAGTATAGTTACTACAGAGATGCCACCGAGCAGAACGGAACAGAGCAAGGAGTATGAGAGCCAGGAATTGAGTTGTGGCGCGACGTTCAGCAAGGAGTGAAACCAGAGGGGTGGTGTAAACTCAGAAGTGAGTCCGCGTAGGATCTCTCTGAGCATGATAGGGCTAGAAAGCCCAGCTGTCAGTGCGACCAATGAGATAGCAAATACTGCCAGAAAGGAGCTAGCATATGAATGGATTATAGCTATGGGGATTGCCAAATACCCGAATCTGCTTTGGCGTTCTATTGCTAAGTTCAAACGAGAGCTATCTGCTGCCACACTGATGTAATCGGCAAATGCTGGTAGGCTAGACTCAGAGATAGGAGTTAGCTTAGATCCTTTTATAATCGGTGTTAACCAACTGAAAAATAGCTGCGAAGCCCATGATGGTGAACCGAAACTGGTCATGGGGAGACTCTATCATGTAAGAATTTGCTGCGCACCGGAGAGGTGGCAAAAGCCTTGCCAGGATTATCCTAAATTCGGCAGTTAAGGAGAACGAAAATGGTGCAGTTGGCTAAAAGCACGAAGTATTTTGAACTTTTCGGAGGCGCAACCCTGGCACCGTCAGGGTGAGCACCAAAAATTCAAAAGACAAAGTGATTTTAGTCAGATGCGCTAGTTTCAGACCCGCAACTGCCGAATTTAGGTTTAAGGGCGTGTGACCACACTTCTTCGGGTACG
>CAZZLV010000008.1:0-23360 GCA_964655155.1 uncultured Bdellovibrionales bacterium | reverse complement strand
CAAGCCTCCGAAAAGTTCAAAATCCTGTGTGCTTTTAGCCACCTGCACCATTTTCATCCGCCTTAATTGCCGAAGTTAGGATCAGTGCACATCCGCCAAAGGTCGGCATGCAGAAAAAGGGAGAAGGTCATCACTGACACGGGTTTTACGATAGGGGTTTTCCGAAGCAGCTTGATATGGTAACTACCGATGGTTGAGTTCGTTGATATTTGATCCGCAACGGTCTCGCCTGTCAACCTAAATTCGGCAGTTGCGGGTCTGAAAATGGAGCATCTGACTAAAATCACTTTGTCTTTTGAATTTTCGGTGCTCACCCTGACGGTGCCAGGGCTGCGCCTTAAGAAAAGTTCAAAATACTTCGCGCTTTTAGCCATCTGCACCATTTTCATACTCCTTAACTGCCGAATTTAGGGTTATTTGTCATGGGAGGAGTCAGATGCATTTTTTTCGGTTCGTTATTGTAATTGCGTTCGTGCTATCAATTAGTGCAGGGGCCCTCGCACAGCCAGCAAATAAGGGAAACACCTTTGCTTCAAAAGGACTAGAAGGTGCTCCCAAGAAGGCTGCACCAGTGGCATGTGATGCTGCTCAAAAAGACCCAGCGATATGGGATAAGTTCATCACCGCGGGTTATAATTATACTGATGGTAACAGTAAGACTGCATCACTCAATCTTAATGGAAAACTGATGCGAGATTATGAGGGTGAGGCGTGGCGCTTTGAGGCTGACTACAACTACGGAAATGCTGCTGCCGACGTGAACTCAACCCGAGAAGTTACCAAGCAGAATGCTCGTGCGCTTGGTGATTACAAACACACACTTGATAGCGTATTCTTTGCTGGTGCAAACGCTTCATATGCTTGGGATGAGATCGCAAATCTCGATTATCGAGTGATTTTGAGCCCCAACATGGGTGCGTATCTTCTCAAAAATGATATCACAAAGTTGAGCCTGGAGGCTGGTCCATCGTATGTCTGGGAGCAGTTAGGCGGAGAGGAAGATAATTTTGTAGCTGCTCGTATCGCCGACCGCTTCGTGTGGAATATTAGCGAATCTGCTTTGTTCTACCAATCAGCAGAGTACCTCGTTTCATTTGAGGATTCGTCTGACTATATCGTCAATGCAGAGGTCGGCATCGAGGCTCCGCTGAGCTCGATGGTCAATTTGGTATTGTCAGTGCGTGATTACTACATCAACCAACCGGCAGATGGGCGCGAGCGTAACGACGTGTACACGATTACCGGTTTAAAGGTCAATTTATAAAACCTAAATTCAGCAGTTGCGGGTCTAAAAATGGCGCATATGACCATAAACACGCTGTCTCTTGAATTTTCGGTGCTCACCCTGACTGAGCCAGGGTGGCGCCACCGAACAGTTCAAAATACTTGGTGCTTTTAGCAATCTACACCATTTTAATCCGCCTTAACTGCTGAATTTAGGATAAAGTCCGCTGAGGAGGACACAATGAACGTATCAAAGAAAGCTTTAACTATCGTAGAAGAGTTCAAGGCATTCGCTTTTAAAGGGAATGTTGTTGATCTTGCCGTGGGCGTTATTATTGGAGCCGCATTCGGCAAGATAGTCGATTCACTCGTTAAGAGTGTAATAATGCCTCTGATTGGGGCTATACTGCCTGGTGAGCAAGGCTATCTAGGCTGGAAGATGGTCGTAAATGGCAAGGACATACCCTACGGACTGTTCATCGGAGAGGTTGTTAACTTTCTTATAGTTGCTGCAGCGCTCTTTGTGGTGATCGTGAAGTTTTTAGGTTTTATCATGAAATCAAAGGAACAGCAGGCTGCTGTGCCACCGGCACTGACCAAGGATCAACAGCTCCTGATTGAAATTCGGGACCTGCTTGGCAAGCGATAAATAAGCTCTGAATGAGTTGTTTTTCAAAAGCTCCTCTCGTAACAGCAGTATGAGCTCATAATTACCCGAAACTGCTACCTATTAGGCCATTTATAGCAGCGATAAGGCATTTTTTTAAGTTAACTTATCTCTCTGCTGGATGTTTATGGCGCTCTTGCGATTTACCGAATATCCAATACGCGCTAGAACATTAGCGTGGCGATGAAGATACTAATCAGTGCAGGAGAGGTCTCCGGGGATCAACACTTGGCGCGTGTCGTGCGAGCAATTAAGGCTCGAGAGCCTGACTCCCAGATTCGCGGAATGGCTGGGCGTTTTTGCCAAGAGGCGGGAGCTCAGTTAGATATAGACTGCTACCGTGCTGGTGCGGGCATGGGTTTCTTTGAACTCTTTCGTTCAGGCGGGACGATAATCTCGTCGTTTAAGGCGATCTCGGGATTGTGTAAAAGTTGGCAGCCTGATCTACTAATCTTAGTAGATTATCCTGATTTCAATCTGCGCTTAGCGCGTGTTGCCAAACGATGCGGTATCAGAGTTCTCTATTTTATACCACCTAAAGTCTGGGCGTGGCGTAGTGGTCGCGTGCGCTCGATTCGCCGCTATGTAGATCAGGTCGCGGCGATCTTTCCCTTTGAGCCGACCTTTTATGCGCGCCACGGATTTTCTCGAGTGCGTTTCGTCGGTCACCCTCTAAGTGAGCGAGTTAATCAGAGTAGTGTGTGTTCTGAGCGAGCTAATACGATCGTATTTCTACCTGGTAGTAGGAAGTTCGAGGTCGAGCGGCTACTCATACCTATGCTCAAAGCTTTCTCCACATTGAAACAACGAAATTCAGAGCTACGACCGGTAGTGGTCTTGGCTCCAAATATCGATGTACGTTGGGTCAAAGGTCTTATTGGAGATCATGTTCCGGAGCAACTTTTAGATCTGGTTGAATGGAGCAAGGAGGATGCATTATCTGCTATGTATCGTGCGCGAGTCGGAGTGCTAAAGTCAGGCACATGTAATCTGGAGGGCGCTATCGCTGGATTGCCTTTTGTTTGTGTATACAGTGGTACAGTTCTGGCCAAGGTGATAATTTCGATTTTTGTGGCTTTGCAGGAATATTCGCCGGTAAATATCATTAGAGCAAATACAGTCAAGGAGTTGATGCAGACTACACTTTCTCCGGACGACGTAGTTCGCGAGATTGAGAGTATCCTGAATGATGGAGAAGCCCGCCGTGCAATGATCCAAGGCTTAGGGGAAGTGGCTCGCTCGTTATGCGAATCAGATCACGGCACACCTACCGACTCGGGGCGTTGTAGTGTTTCGGAGCGAGTTGCGCAGATGGCGTGTGAGATGATAGCTCAGAAGCGCTAGCAACTTAGTGATAGGAATTAAATAGGTTTACAAAGCAATCGAGATGTACAGAAGAATCCTTTCCTATCTCCGACCTCACATGAGGTACTTTTGGGCGGCTCTGGGGCTTATGGTAATCTTTGGGGCCACAGATGGTGTGGTGCCGTTTCTCGTAAAGCATATCCTAGATGGTGTTTTTACTCGGAGAGACGAGAAACTGCTGGTTCTGCTTCCAGCGATGATCATCGGGTTTGCGTTAATCCGCGCTGCGAGTGACTTCGGGCAGCAATTTATGATGGCTTCAGTTGGCCACAAGGTAACACAGGATATTCGCAATGATGTCAATCGTCACGTTTTGAGCCTTTCGCCAGACTTTTTTATTAGAACATCAACAGCTGAGATTCTATCACGAGTGACATCAGATGTGTTGTTAATTCGAACACTGCTTACCGATTCCTCAGCCGCTGTAATTCGTGATGCGATCAGGGTGGTTGTGCTTCTTGGCTCGTGCATTTATCTCGACCCGACCCTTTCGCTCATAGCATTCGTCTTTTTCCCAGTAGCTGGATATCCAATAGCGCTACTTGGGAAACGGATGCGAAAACTGAGTCGCCGTGGCCAAGAGGCGATCGGACAACTGGCGGCACTCTTTCAGGAGAGTATGCAAGGTCATCGCGTTGTAAAGATATTTTGTCGTGAACAGTTCGAGCAGCAGCGCTTTGAGCGTGGTAATCGCGATCTGACTCAGACCTTTATAAAGTCTGAGCGGGTAAGGGCGCTCACTGGCCCGATTAACGAAGTGCTAGCGAGCTTGGCGATATCTGGAGTGCTGCTCTACGGAGGGTATACGGTAATCTCAGGAGCTAGAACCGCAGGTGGCTTTATGGCCTTCCTAGTCTCGGTGTTTCTGATGTATGAGCCATTTAAAAAGTTGTCTAGGGTTAATGCTACTGTGCAGCAGGGCTTGGCGGGTGCGCAGCGGATCTTTGAGATCCTCGATACTGCTCCAACGATCCTTGATCCGACTAAGCCGGTTCGGCTGCCAGAGGATAGAACGATAAGGCTATGCGGTGTGACGTTTGATTATCCCAGTACAGCTAGCGCTGAGCGCGCGATTTCGGCACTGAGAGATATTTCACTGGTTATCCCGGAAGGAAAAACAGTTGCTCTGGTTGGCTTTTCTGGTTCAGGAAAAAGCACCCTGGTTGATCTGGTGCCGCGTTTCATTGACCCGAGTGCTGGATTTATTTCGTTGGGTGGTGTTGATCTGCGACATCTCGCCCTGGCCGATCTCCGTTCGGCGGTGGCGATGGTTGGACAACACACTTTTCTCTTTAACGACACGGTTTACAACAATATCGCATACGGGAATCCAAATGCTTCACGCGAGGAGGTTCTCCAGGCTGCTAGAGCGGCCTATGCAGTTGAGTTCATAGAGCGGCTACCACAGGGATTTGACACTGAAGTTGGCGAGGGCGGCATGAGCCTTTCGGGGGGTGAGCGTCAGCGTTTGGCGATTGCGCGGGCGATCCTCAAGAATGCGCCGATCCTGATCTTGGATGAGGCTACCGCCTCACTTGATACCCGAGCAGAGCGCGAAGTTCAGATGGCGGTGGAAGCCCTGGTTAAGGGGCGTACAACGCTAGTGATAGCGCACCGTCTCTCTACCATCCGGGAGGCGGACTTGATCGTTGTTATGAGTGAGGGTGCAATAGTTGAGCAGGGAACTCACCCGGAGCTGCTGGCCCGCGGTGGTGAATACGCTAGACTACACGGGTTGCAGTATCCAACAGCGCGCAACTTTTAGGAGGTCTCTCCGATAAGCTATAGAGTTTTCCACAAGTCTGTAGCGATATGACGGCTTTTGGAAAACGCTATTGATTCGCGGATGCGAATCAAAACAACAACCTATAGTGATTTACGGCAAAAGCCTTGCCAGTTTTACTGGCACGGACTTTTGCAGATCACTATAGCGGCTTTTGGAAAGCGCTACCGATTCGCGGAGGCGAATCAAAACAACAACCCGTAGTGATTTAGGGCAAAACCCCTGCCAGTTTCACTGGGACGGAACTTTGCAGGATCACTATAGCACTATGCCGCTGATGATGACCTTGGTAAAGCTGGTTGCTACCCTTTTTGCTTTCGCGGGTTTAACCACTTCTAGTGCGGCAGCTCCGAAGGTTTCCTACGGCGGCTCAAGCAAGCTAGGTAGGGTAGCCGCTGGGGCGACTCCTCTTCTTTCGGAATCTCAGACCCGGTTGCGTGCAGGTCAGCCAGTCATAATACAGAGAATTATTCGCGGAGGGGCGGAGCTACGTCATGCAAACGTTGAAGTAGCCAACGTTGGCTCGGTTAGTGCCAAAGGAGTGCAGGTCTATCTCCAGCAGTCTAGTAACGTTGCGTATGCTCTGCGTGGGCCGAGGGAGCTATCTCCTCATGAGCGGGGTACTTACATATTGAATTCGCGGGTGTTGAGTGGCACGGGAAGCTGGTCTGTAGTGGTTCGTTGTTCAACGTGTCGGCGATAGACGTCACTAGCCCTACTAGGGTAGTCTAGTGGCACATGACAGTGCGCGAAGCAATTTCATCTCTAAAGCTCTTTTTAATCGGCGTTATAGCGGCTGCGGTTATTACTGTGCTGTATCGACTGATTCGCTGGACTCACATAGTTCCAGCTGGCGTGTTCGAAAATCCTGAGAGTGTGATTATCGCTTTCTGGCACAATCGTATCGTGATGATGCCGAAGCACTACATGCATTACCGCCGTGGACGACCAGTACCTTCATACATGCTCATAAGTCAACATGGAGATGGTCGGATAATTGCTTGGGCGGTCAGAGTTATGGGGATCAGGTCAGTAGCCGGGTCTTCAAGTCGGGGTGGACTTAGGGCTTTACTTGAGCTTATGCGGCATGGTCGCGCTGGTTCTGATATGGGGTTCACCCCGGATGGTCCACGTGGACCACGCTGTGAGGTCAAGGACGGAATCGTTGTGGCGGCGGCCAAGACCGGGTGTGTTGTTGTGCCGTGCGCATACTCAACGAGCCGCAGATGGACTCTGCGTACGTGGGATGGAATGATTATTCCCAAGCCGTTTTCTCGCGGAGTCTTTATGGCTGGAGAGCCTATTACGATCTCCAGTGGTGATGACCCAGAGCGATCCAAGCTTAGGATTCAAAACGCACTCAATGAGGTAAGCAGGAGAGCAGATGAGTATTGGGCTGCTACATAAGCTATACGGGTTCGGTGTCTCAGCGGCATTGCCGTTTATAGCGGTAGGGTTATTGCTCACAAAGCGGGGACGACGGCGTATCGCCGAACGTTTTGGCGGTTGGGCGGCAGTCGATCGAGTAGATTGGTGGTTGCATGGAGCATCAGTTGGGGAGGTGCAGGGGTTGCTTCCTTTGATCGCCGCGATCAGAAAGAGTTGTCCCAATGATAGGATACTCCTGACGGCGACGTCTCCAACAGGACTTGACCGCGCTCTGCCTTATGTTGATGCGGTGCGTCTGCTACCACTCGATGCTCCGCTGTGCGTGCGCAGGGCGCTGGCACATGTCCGGTTTGAGCGGCTGGTGATAAGCGAAACAGAGCTCTGGCCAACACTTTTACGAGAGATTCAGTTGGTAGGTCGCTCGGTGCACATTATTAACGGTCGTGTTTCGGATTACACCTTCCGCTGGTACCGTTTGTGCAACAGGTTCTTTGCGCCACTCCTCGAGCAATGTGTAAGCATATCAGTGCCGGATCAGGAGCAGCGCGAGCGTTTCCGTGCTCTGGGAACTGCGCCGAATTTGCTGCATGTAACCGGCCATACCAAGTACGACACCCCACCGCGCTTTGTCGCTGCTAACGACCGGGAGCAGGCGCGCCAGAAGTTTTTTCCTGGAATTGATAATCAAACTCCGCTAGTGGTGCTTGGTAGCTTGAGAGAAGGCGAGGAGCTCGCTTGGTTTGCGGCGCTCCAGCGTGCATGGGCGGCGGGTATCAAGCTCCGCGTCTTGGTAGCTCCGCGGCACGCAGAGAGGTTTGAGTTTTTTTGGGGTGCCCTGGTGCGGCTTAATCGCAAGGTCGCGCGGTGGAGCTCAGGAGGTGTTGTTCATGGAGCGGCAGATGAGGTTTTGCTGCTTGATACTATGGGGTTGTTAGAGCAGGCCTATGTTGCTAGCGATCTGGCATTTGTCGGCGCTACCCTCGTTGATATCGGTGGGCACAATCCGCTCGAGCCGGCGATGTATCGCGTCCCGGTTGTTGTTGGCCCCTACACTTCGGTTATTCGTTCGACGGTGTCGCGGATGCGCGAACACGGTGGTATTATAGAGGTTCATGACGCTGATGGCATCTATGAGATTTTGCGGCGTCTCGCTGCTGCCGATCCAACCCTTCGCGAGATAGCTCAGGCAGGACACCTGACGTATGCTTCATATGCTGGAGCCGTACAGAGGGTGCTGGATACAATTAGGAGCAGTGAGGTTAAAATAGGAGCTCCGCAGAGTGCAGAAGCTGATCATAATAGTTGTAAAGTAACCACTCACCGGTTTTAAACGTTGTGGTTCATGCTTCATGTTTCAATATCGCACTTGGTTGTTCATTATTTCTTGTCATTCTCTGATTGGGGATGCAGTATTTTGGGTGAGTAGTTAATGTATCCACCCCGCTTTGCTCCGCAAAGCCGCCCCTTAAAAGGGGCTAACGCTAAAGTCGATGCACGTGCTGAGTAGGTACGTTGTCAATAGAGCTAAGGACCTCTGAAATATGGCGGCTATAAAGAATATACTCGCGCGGATCTACCAAGCTGTTGTTTGGCTTCGTGGCGAGTTGTATGACCGCGAGATATTGAAGATCTATAATAGTTCAATTCCTATCGTTAGCATCGGTAATGTGACCGCCGGAGGTAATGGCAAAACGCCTCTATGCATGGCCCTGGCCTACGAGTTACGCAAGAGGGGCTATGTCCCTGCTATTCTTTCGCGTGGTTATGGCGGCAAGATTCGCGGGCCGCATAGAGTTTCTTCCTCTGATTCCTTTCGAGAAGTTGGGGATGAGCCTGCCCTTATGGCTGAGGCTGGTATCCCCGTATTTGTTGCTCGCAGTAGAGTCGCCGGGGTACGACTCATTGAACAGGATCCGTCGATCGACTTAGTAATTTTGGACGATGGATTTCAACATCGGGCGCTAGCGCGAACCCTTGATATAGTTTCGGTCTTTGTTGGTTCGCAGAGGGCGATTGATGATTTTGTGGCAGGGAGATTACTTCCAGCAGGGTTATTTAGGGAGCCGCGTGATCGAGCGTTAAAAAGAGCGGATTTGATCGTTCTCTCTTACCGATCAGTACAGGAGAGTGGTCGATTGCCGGAGCTTGACGCGCGAGTCGCACGCATTATTCCGGACAAAGCTCAAGTGTATCGGTCATTCCTGACACCATCTGCGGTACAGCGAATGTCAACTGGTGAGGAAGTAGCACCGCAGCGAGTATGTGCAGTTGCTGGCATAGCAAATCCCGAAGGATTCTTTAGCTCGTTGGAGAGTCTAGGCTTTCAGATCGTAGAACGCTTTGAGTTCCCCGATCATCACGTCTTCGGAGAAGATGATGTCGCTTCTTTGATCTCGCGTCAGCCAGAGTGTCTCTTTGTCTGCACAGCCAAGGATGCGGTAAAGTTGCGAGAACTTTCGGAAGTAATGTGTGACAAGCTTGCCGTTTTTTCAGTAGTCGCTCAGGTAGTTCCCGCAGATTCATTTTATGTGCACGTTGAGCGCGCAATCAGGGGTCACCAGCTTAAAAGCAAATCCTTCGGGGCGAGTAACAACAAGGTCACTAGGCTATGAGTGATCAGGGTGTTGATGATACAATCGAGCTGCTCAGACTGCAGGCGTTAAACGCGCCGATGGAGTCTGGGGTATACCTTATGCGTGATTCTTCGCAGACAGTCATATACGTTGGTAAGGCCAAGAATCTAAAGAGCCGTTTAAAGACCTATTTTACAGGTGGTGATGGTAGGTATCAGATCGAGTTTTTGCTCCGCAGAGTTGCTACATTCGAAACGATCGTAACGCAAACCGAGGAACAGGCTTTTTTGCTCGAGCGCGATTTAATTGGAAAATACAAGCCACGCTATAATATCCGTCTCAAAGATGATAAAAACTATCTATCTATCCGCATCGATGAAAAGATCGAGTGGCCACGGTTGGAGCTAGTTCGGCGCACTGAAAATGATGGTGCTATGTATTTTGGCCCTTTTGCGTTTAGTGGCGAGTTGCGCAATCTCCTAGAGGTTATTCGGAAGGTTATTCCACTGAGAACGTGTTCCGATGCAGTGCTCTATAATCGTCAGCGCCCCTGTTTAGAGTATCAGATCAAGCGTTGCTGTGCCCCGTGCTGCCACCTGGTTTCAAACGAAGAATACCGCGATCTGCTGAGGCAGGCGGTGGGCATCATCGAGGGCAAGACCGCAGGTGCGATTAAGAAGATGACGGCTCGGATGGAGAGTGCAGCGGACGATCTCCGTTTTGAGGAAGCCGCTGCATGGCGCGATCGAATTAGTGTGCTTGAGAATTTTCAGGCCGGGCACTCTCTAATTACCTTTCGTGGTGAGAATCGGGATGTTTTTGGAATTGTGCGCGAGGGCACAACGGCGGCTGTGTGTGTGTTGCTGGTCAGGAACGGTAGGATCAATGAGAGTAAGCCGTTTGTTTTAGACGATGTGCAGGTTTCAGATGAGGATCTGCTTGAAGCAGTGATCCAGCAGTTCTATGAGGGCGGACGTGAGATCCCGTGTGAGATATTAGTCCCCTTTGAGATGGCCAACGCTTCCGTCATGGAGGCTGGACTAGCCAACCGTCGTGGCGCTAAGGTGTCAGTGGTCTACGCTCAACGAGGTTCAAAGGCACGGCTGATCACCATGGCCGAGCTTAATGCGCGCCACGCACATATGGGTTCACGGACCAAGGAATCAGAGTGGGATCTGGTGGCCGAACAACTGCGACGAACCTTAGGACTCAGGCAGAGCCCAAGGCGTGTTGAGTGCGTAGACATATCAAACTTTCAGGGCTCGGATACCGTTGGGGCCGTAGTTGCATTTTTTGATGGGGTAGCTGACAAGGGTTCGTATAGGCGATACAATTTGGCGCACTATGATTCGCCCAATGACTTCGCTTCAATTTATGAAGTGGTATCGCGGCGGCTTAAACGTGGAGCGTCTGAAAATACACTGCCTGACCTTCTCGTTATCGATGGCGGAGCAGGGCAGCTATCAATGGCGCTCCAAGCGCGTGATGAGATCGGAGCTGCAGTTGAGATTGTGGCTCTGGCTAAGATGCGGACAGAGAGTGAGGTATTGGCCACTGATATAGCGCGTAAACCAGAGAGGCTATATGTGCCGGGTAATGCTGAGCCGATATTGCTCGCCGAAGGAGCGCCACTGACTCGATTCTTGAGCCGGATTCGTGACGAGGTTCATCGTTTTGTAATCACGTTTCATCGGGAAAAACGGTCAAAGCGGGCGTTTCAGACTAGGCTCGATACCGTGCCTGGTGTTTCACAAGAGATGCGTCAGAGGCTCTTGCGGCGTTTCCGTACCGTTGATGGTGTCGCGACAGTGCCAGCCGAGGAGATCGCCTCGGTTGGCAAGATGCCGATTGCGTTGGCAAAAAAGATCCTTCGGTTGCTGCGTCGTGATGGAGCTGAATAGTGATCCTAAAGAGTGGTTGCTTCCTTTCTGCAGCTTTATCTCGGTACCTTAGGCGAGCACTGTGTGGTATACTGGAAAGCTAATAACCGAGTGGAGTAAATATGCATGCAACACGGATCTTCTACGTCTTACTAGCAGGGGCTTTTATAAGTTTTCCCTGTTCAGCCCAACAGGTGCGCTACATGGACTCTTCCGGTAATATCCATTTCGTCGATAATCCAAGTAAAGTGCCGATGCGCTACCGTGAGCAGGTGATGACTCCAACGCCTGTTCCGGTGTTGGATCGCAAGGCTCAGATGGAACAGAGACGCCAGGAGCAGCAAGCGCTTCGCGATAAGCGCGCGGAAGAGAGGCGCAAACAGGTCGAGGAGCGCAATAAAAAGCGCGAAGAAGCTAAGAAGAAGGAAGCAGAAGCCAAAGAGAATCGTCGAAAGGGGCGGGCTTCAGGGTTTGGTCGGGTGTTGTAAGCAGGTAACTGCTCAGCTCTTCTTTAAGTCGTCATACATGCTTAAAGCGTTTTTCAAAAGTCCGTAGCGATATAGCGGCTTTTGGAAAACGCTATACGCGAGCAGGCCCACTATTCCAGGGCCTTGATGCCTGGCAGCGAGTTGCCTTCAAGTAGCGCCAAAAATGCACCACCAGCGGTCGAGATAAAGCTGAACTTATGCGCTAACTGCATATGATGAATAGCCGCATCGGTATCCCCACCACCCACTACTGATAGACCGTGGGCATTTGCAATTGACTCACACATATCGTGCGTGCCCTTGGCAAATTCATCATTTTCATAAGCCCCCATTGGGCCGTTCCAAACGATCGTCTCGGCGGTGTGTAGTGCCTCTCGGTAGAGCAAACTTGTTGCTGGCCCGATATCAAGTGCCATAGTATCGGCCGGAATCTCTTGAACTGGGACTGCGCGTCCCAGTCCCTTGCTTGAGAGCGACGGAGCGACGACAACATCAACTGGCAGGTATACTTTGCAATCTCGACGCGCAAGGGTTCCAAGAAGCTCAAGCGCCTTGAGGGTCAGGTCTGGTTCGTACAGGGAACGCCCCATCTGCAGACCTTGAGCGGCGAGAAATGTATTCGCCATTGCACCACCAATTATTAGTTTATCAGCTCTCGAGGCTAGGTTAATCAGCGCCTGAAGTTTGCTTGAGACCTTAGAGCCGCCGATCACTACGCAGAGGGGTTTTTTCGGTTTCTCAAGCGCCTGGTTGTAGTAATTAATCTCTTTTTGCATCAACAGTCCGGCTGCTTTCTCTTTAAAGAGAGCAGGTACGCCTACCATCGAGGCGTGACTACGATGAGCAGTAGCGAACGCATCGTTAATAAAGATATCTCCAAGCTTGGCTAGCTCGGCGCTAAAGACTGAATCGTTCTTCTTTTCACCTGAGTGAAATCTAAGGTTCTCTAGCAGTAATACCTGGCCCAGCTGGAGCTGGCTGGCGAGAGTAGCAACCTCAGGCCCAACGCAGTCTGGGGCGAGCAGCACGTCGGTCTTGAGTAATTCTGAGAGTCTACGAGCAACAGGTCTTAGCGAGAACTTAGGATCTGGGCCCGTAGGCTCGCCTAGGTGTGACATTAAAATCGCTCGGCCTCCCTGAGATAGCACGGCCTCTAACGTAGGTAGGAACTCCTTGATCCGATTATCGTCGGTGATCTCTAGTTTTTCATTAAGGGGTACGTTGAGGTCTGCACGGATAAGAACACGCTTGCCTGAAAGCGAGAGGTCATGTAACTGCTTCATACTACTAAATTCCAGTTGGTTGAGAGATCCAGATCGAGTGTACACCAAATTGAGCCTCAAGTATACTTTGCAAGGCGCGTACTCCAAAGGTCTCACTTGCATAGTGCCCCATAAATATTGCTGAGCACGAGAGCTCGTGAGCTGTATGATACGCCTCTTGTTTGGGCTCCCCACTGATTAAAAGGTCGAGGCCATACTGGGCTACCTCAGGAATGGCAAAGGCACCAGAGCCTGTTACGATTCCAACGGTTTCAATCTTCGATCTGCCGAATGGTAGAATCAGCGGTTCATTGATGACCCCATCACATAAACGAAGCATTTCAGCGATCTCTCTGATATCTCTTGGCGACCGCAACCGCGCGCGCACCCCGACGGGATTGCCGTGATATGTAAAATCCGGCTGCACATCGGTAGCACTAAGCACAGTTGTAGCGATCTGAGCTGCGTTGCCGAGAATGGGGTGGCCATCGAGTGGCAAGTGAGCGGCGTATAGAGATAGGCCATTAGAGAGACACAGTGTGGCTTTCTTCGCCCACGGCCCAACTAATGGCTCGACCTTGCCCCAGAACACACCGTGGTGAACCACTAGAAATTGGGCCCCGTTGGCGATCGCCTGCTCAATAACCGATAGCCCAGAGTCGACTGCGAAGGCCACTGTCTTAACGCCGTCAGAGGCAGCCTCGATTTGCAGGCCGTTCAAGGCGACGTCGGAGAACTTATTTACCTCGAGTTCCGTATCCAAAAATCGAGCGATTGCGGCAGGAGAAAGTGTGCTATTGGTAATCATGAACGCCGCAGGTTATAAAGATAGATCGCTTCTCGTCAATACACTAAACCGCGACCGAACTTGTATCCCTTAACTGCTGAATTTAGGGCTAATGTTTCCACCCCGCTTTGCTCCGCAAAGCCGCCCCTTAATAGGGCCTAAAGTTACAGTTACTGCATTTGCTGAGTGGTTACCAAAATACAAAGTGATTTTGGGCAGATGCGCCATTTTCAAGCCCGCAACTGCCGAATTTAGGTTGAAGCTATATGGGGCAGTAGGCGTGATTACATTCTAGTTAATTAACAGGTACTTAGCGGCTAATCGTGGCCAGGTAACAAAAGCTCGGCATTGCCCTTAGCTATCTTAATCTGGTATCTTCGGGCGCTTGCTTAGAGCTGCTAGCAGGGGGACCCGCTCCGGAGTTGGCCGCCGTTTTTAGATAATCAGGGGTGTTTCAGATGGGATGGTTTACGCGAAGTAAAGCGCCAAAGCAGACAGTAGAGAGCGCGGAGCCGCACCAGTTACCGGACGATATCTGGACCAAGTGTCCGGAGTGTGAAGCTATTTTGTACTCGAAGGATCTGCGGCGCGCCTTTGGTGTGTGCCCAAAGTGCTCCCACCACTTTCGACTGACGGCAAAGCAGCGAATACCGATTTTGGTCGACAGACATTCATTTGTCGAACTTGATGCCAATTTGCGCTCAGTAGACCCGCTGAACTTTAAGGACAAAAAGAAGTACAAGGATCGCCTGAAGGATACCGAGAAGAAGACCGGTTCGGTTGAAGCTGTCATAACCGGTCGGGCACGAATTCTTAATATACCGGTTATGCTCGGAGTCTTCGATTCCTCGTTCATGGGCGGCAGCATGGGTTCAGTTGTAGGAGAGAAGCTGACGCGACTTGTGGAGCTTGGATGTGCCGAAAAACGGCCCGTAATCATAATCTCCGCATCAGGAGGAGCGCGCATGCAAGAAGGCTTGTTCTCACTGATGCAGATGGCGAAGGTGAGTGCGGCTTTGGCAAAGCTTGGTCAGGCTCATATCCCATATATCTCAATCCTTACTGATCCTACTACTGGAGGAGTTGCTGCATCGTTGGCGATGCTTGGAGATGTGATTATCGCCGAGCCTAATGCACTGATCGGCTTCGCCGGGCCTCGAGTAATAGAAGGTACGATTAAGCAGAAGCTTCCGGAGGGTTTTCAACGCTCAGAGTTCCTGCTGGAGCACGGCATGGTGGATCGCATCGTTTCTCGGACGGCGATGCGTGACGAGCTAGGGATATTACTGAAGAATTTCGGTTTCGGCATCTGACCCCTTTCCACAAACGCCAACTCTAGTTAAGGTGGAGGCGTTATGGGTCGTATTTCAAGTGTCTTAAAGTGGCCAAGTCTAATCCGTATTTTTCACGAAGCTCGCTACGCTCGGCGTGAAAAATGGCCGGAAAAACGCCATCCATGGACTTTTTCCTCAGCGCCTAAAGTTTGTGTGGGACCCACAGTGCCCACACAAACTTTAGGCTCCAAATTCCTCCGCTGCGCTTCGGAAGTTGCAAGGGCTCCCTTGCACTTGCTCGCCCGCATATTGCACTTTCGTGCAATGTTCGGTCTAACCTGCTACCTTGCGCTATCTATCTGCGCAAGCTGCTGGTTGGGTTTTGGAATCCTCCAGTGTCGCATTGCACATGCGCAGAACAATCAGGCCGTCTTCGCAGAGGATGACCCGATGGTTCAAGCTGCAAGGCAGCTCCAAATCCAGCAAGCCACTAAACCTATCAAGGCTGCACCGGCCGCAGAGGGGCTCGATTTTCAGGCGCCGGTTATAGAATTCAAGAAGGAGCAGAATCAGATCATCGGCAAGGGCGGCATCACATTGTCGGAGGGCGGTGTTCAGGTTCAGGCTGATGAAGGTATTTTTAACACCGAGACTAAGCAAGGAGATGTCAAGGGCAACGTGTTGATGACCACATCGTCAGGGGTGCTTGGAGCAGAGTCAGCCAAGCTTCAGGTAGAGAGTGAAACTGGGGTGTTTAGTGGTCTTGAATTCGATGTCGAGGATGGTGGTTACAGAGTTGAAGCTGATGAGGCGCGTAAGGTTTCGGAGTTCGAATTCGAGTTGATGGATTCCGATATGACTACATGTCGGTGTCCAGATGGTGCAAAGCCGTGGGAGGTGTCGTCGAGCCGGTGCAACTTGACGCAGGAGGGGTATGCGCACGCCTATGGTTCAACGGTATACTTTCAGGGGCTCCCTGTGCTGTATGCGCCATATCTTGTGTTTCCGGTAAAAAATGAGCGCGCGTCGGGTCTTTTGCCAGCACGCTTCGGTTTTGGCAGCAGGGATGGATTCCAATACGCGCAGCCTGTGTTCCTGTCACTGGACGAGACAACTGGATTAACAGTTACTCCATTCTTTGCAGCACGATCGCGAATGGGCTCAGAGTTTGCATTCGAAAAGGTATTCTCTCAAACGAGCCGAGTGGATGCCGGATTTACCTACTCAAATGAATCTCTGCGCGCTGGAGAGCTACGCGGATTAAATATCAGCAACGTATCGGAGCCCTGGATCGACGAGGATAGATTCGGTGGATTCTGGAAGCAACGCTGGATATCTGATGCAAGAGATCCGTATCCTGTCGAATTCATGGTCGACAGTCGATACACGAGCGACAACCTCTATCTCCGAGAGCTGCCAGCTCCGCAAATCGGTGAGCAACAAGCGCAGTTTTTAACCTCAACAGCTGTTGTCCGTGGAACAGCTTTCGAGTTTTTGAATCTTGAGGGGCGTGGAGAGTACAATCAAATGCTCCTTGATCCTCAGGAAACTACTTTTCAAAGAGTGCCTGAGCTACTCGCCTCTACCAGCAAGACATTGCGACCATTTGGTTCGAATCCACTAAACCTTAAGTTGGTCACCGGTGGAGATCTTAGTGCAACCAGCTTTATGCGTGAGGACGGCTACCAAGGATGGCGAACAAATGTCCACCCCAAAGTTGGGCTGCCATTTCAACTCTCAAACTACCTGAGAGCGCAGCTAGGTGCTGAGCTGCATCAGACCGGTTATTCGCTGACAGATGAGGGTATCCCTCCACCAAAAAACAGTTACTATCCCGATCCGGTGCCCACGGCAGGCATAAACAATAAGCCTGATCCTGAGAACCCAGCAGCAATCAGCAACGATCGAAGGGACGGTGATTTTGGAACAAACAGAACCTTGCCGATCTTTACCTACGGGATGGGTACCGCAGTGGAGCGTGTTTATGATCTAGATCGGGGAAATTTTCTGGCAAAAATCGTTTCTTTGGGGGCCGAAAATGAGGGCTCAGAGCTTACGCGGCTTAAACATACGATCGAACCTACAGTGCAGTACCGATACGTTCCAGAAGTTGATCAGAGTGACAATCCTCAGTTCGACTCGCTTGATCGTTTCGCGCACCGCAGCTTGGTCTCCTATGGCATGACAACACGATTGTACGGACGCTTTTATGAGCCGTATGAGAGGACGCGGGAGGTTGAGGATCTTTCAAGGACGGAGGGAACGCTGCCGATGTTTGACCTGGGGCAGTCAATGCTCGATTTTGGCAGAGGTGCAACGCTATCACCGCTGGCACCGATTGACACTCGTGAGGGAGAGATACGCGAGTTGGGACAGCTCTTTGTTAGTCAGGGCTATGACTTTGTAGAGGCCCAGCGTTCAGTCGGTTTTGATGAATCAACGAACCCGTTTACCGATGTTAAGACCGGATTCGTTCTCTCACCATCTACATATACTTCCGCCTCTTTCGACTCAAATATTAGTGCCAAGGACGCTCAGTTTTCGAGTTACAACTGGGGGCTGGGCTTCCGTGATGACCGCGGCGATGCTATCCGGATGAGGTATATGTTTGTCAACGGCAATCAAAGTCAAGCTGAAGGTAATATAGAACTCAAGATAACTGATCGAATTCGATTTGGAAGCTATGGTCGATATAGCTTCCAGGATTCTGAGTTCCAGGAATCGAGAGGCCTTTTGCGCTTTTTTAACTCGTGTAAGTGCTGGAGTATCGATGTGGGAGCGGGCCGTCGTATTAACCCCGATCGAGCCCAGTTTTTGGTGTCGATCTCTTTCGGTGGGATTGGTACCCTTAATCAGGGTATGAACTACAATTAAACGAAATGGCCCTTATTAGCTAATAGGTATGAATAATAACCTAAAAAGCCGCTGAACGGTTGCAATTTGTCAAGTGCTCTCCGATCAGACAGAGCTCAGTGGTCGAGCAGATTTTGTTGCGAGCTCTAGTCCGTATTTTTCACGAAGCTCGTTGTGCTCGCCGTGAAAAATGCTCCAAATGCCTCCGCTGCGCTTCGGAATTTGCAAGTGCTTCCTTGCACTTGCTATGCTTGGTTTTCGCCGTTGCTAAAACGTGGTAAAAGTCAGCAGGGTGCGGTACTCTATGGGCATCTAATGCGCATCTGCGAATCGATAGCGTTTTCCAAAAGTGCGATTTGGTTACGGAATTTTTAAGAAGGCGATAGTCGCCGGTCAAACGTTTGTAGGAGAGGGGTGGTTTGGTGAAAGTTTTAGTAACTGGCGCAGCGGGTTTTATAGGTAGCAATCTTGTGCATCTCTTAGCGCGCGAGCGTCCTGATTGGCACATAGTGGCCCTCGACTTACTAACCTACGCGGGGAATCTTAAGAACCTTGAAGCGCTACTCGCTGCGCGGGATAGGGTGTCCTTCAGTAAGACGGATATCTGTGATAGCGCAGCGGTTGAAGCGCTCTTTGCTCGTGAAGGTTTCGACCTAGTTTTCCATCTCGCAGCAGAGAGTCATGTCGATCGATCAATCCTCTCCTCTCTTGAGTTTGTAAAGACCAATGTATTGGGGACACAGGTGCTTCTTGATGCTGCTCGAAAACATTCAGTAAAACGTTTTGTGCACATCTCAACCGATGAGGTTTATGGGTCGTTGGGTCCCACGGGGGCTTTTGTTGAGACAACCCCATTGGATCCAACGAGTCCGTATGCGGCTTCAAAGGCAGCATCCGATCTTATGGTATTAGCAGCGTGCAAAACTCACGGCCTGAATGCCTCGGTAACCCGTTGTACTAATAATTATGGTCCATACCACTTTCCAGAGAAGTTGATCCCACTCTTTATAACCAATGCGATGGAGGATAAGAAATTACCACTCTATGGGGATGGGATGAACGTTCGTAGTTGGGTGTATGTGACCGACCACTGTGAAGCTCTACTGGCAGTAGCAGAGCGAGGACGATCTGGTGAGGTGTACAACATCGGTGGAGGTATTGATGCTGAACTTCCGAATCGTGATGTAACCTTTGCGATCTTGGATATTCTTGGAAAATCTCGCGATCTAATCCAGGCAGTAGGCGATCGTCCAGCTCACGATCGACGTTATGCGATTGATCATTCGAAGATAACGGCTGAACTAGGATGGAAGCCGCGCACGAATTTCAGGCAGGGATTGGAGCAAACAGTAACATGGTTTTCAAACAATCGTGCCTGGTGGGAAGAGATTAAGAGTGGTGAATACCTCGCCTTCTACCAGAAAAACTACGGTGATCGTGCGGCTGCACCTGCACTTCACGGTGTGTAGAATCAGTTAACAGATCGCGGCAAGGTATAGATGAAGATTCTTTTGTTTGGTGGCAGTGGTCAGCTTGGTTTCGAGCTCAAAAAGCGAGCGGCGGATTTAAATTTCTCGCTTGTATCGCCAGTGACCAAGGAGGTTAACATTAGCGAAGAGACGCAGGTAAAAAGCCTGGTGGAATCGCTCAAGCCAGATCTTGTGATTAACAGCGCAGCCTACACTGCGGTTGATAAAGCAGAGCAGGAGGTTGACCTAGCGACCGCAGTCAATGCTGATGGGGCGCGTTACGTTGCTGAGGCTTGCTCGCGTACAAAAGCCCGCTTGATTCATCTATCGACCGATTACGTGTTCGATGGATTGTTACAAAGACCACTCCGAGAAGACGACCCGGTCAATCCGGTGAGCGTCTATGGTCGCACTAAGCTACAGGGTGAGGAGTATGTGAGGAAGATAGCTGGTGAACGGGGGTTAATAGTGCGAACGCAGGCCCTATATGGACAAAAGGGGATTAACTTTGTCCATACAATGCTTAAGCTTTTTGCCGAGAGACAAGAGTTGAAGATAGTAGATGACCAGTTTGTTTCGCCAACATGGGCAGGCTGGTTGGCGGAGGCGGTGCTAGATTTAGCCAGGCTCCAAGTTCATGGAACTCTGCATGCATCGTGTTCAGGGGTCGTATCTTGGTATGATTTCGCCGCCGAGATTCATCGGCTTGCAGCGCCCAGTTTTGAGGGTAGGCAGATGGCGCGGATTGAGCGAACCTGTGCAGCAGATCTCAATCGTCCCGCAAAGAGGCCTGTCTTTTCAGCCTTTGATGTGTCGAAGATCTCCGATGTGCTACACCGGGTGCCGCTGACATGGAATGACGCACTGCAGCGGTTTTTGACAGAGATCGGTGTGCGGTAGTAGGGGTGGGGTCGTGGTAGAATCGAACAAAGATACATATGTGGTAGTTCTGGCGGGTGGTCAGGGTAGCCGTTTCTGGCCACTTAGTCGTTGCTCACGACCAAAGCAGTTTCTTTCAATGGGCGGTGGTGATGAGAGTCTGATTCAGGCGACGGTACGGCGAGTTGAGCCCCTGGTCGGCGCTGATCAAGTTTTGGTAGTGGCAAGCGACCGCTTGGTGCCGCTGGTCAAACAACACGTACCGAATGCCTCGATAGTTATCGAGCCAGAGGCGCGTAATACGGCTGCGTGTATCGGTTTATCTGCGGTGTTTGCAGCCGTAAGAGCTCCAGGGCAAGATCCGGTTCTGGTTGTGCTGCCGGCGGATCATGCGGTGACTGATGAAGAGCGGCTACGCAGGGGACTACAGGAGGCGATCGTTACAGCACGAACCGCAGATTATCTAGTAACCATAGGAATACCCCCCACACTACCGCATACAGGGTATGGCTATATTAAACGAGGCGAAGCGTTATCTGGACGCGTTTATCACGTTGATCGTTTCTTTGAGAAGCCTAGCTTGCAACGCGCTAGAAAGTACCTAGAGCAGGGTGTCTACAGCTGGAATTCGGGGATGTTTGTCTGGAGAGCGTCAGTCATTCTGCAGGCCTTTGCCGAGCATATGCCAGAGATGTATCAGGGCCTGCAGGAGATCCGCAAGGCACTGGAATCGGGTGAACAGCTTGGGACAAGCTCTTTGATTAATTCAATTTTTGGGTCACTCGAGGCTATCTCGATTGACTTTGGCGTGCTTGAGCACGCGCGTAACTGTGTGGTTATTGATGCAGAAGCATTTGGATGGAATGATGTGGGGTCGTGGGATCAGTGGGCGGAGAACTTCTCGAAGGATGAGAATGGAAATCTAATTCACGGCGACGCAGTGGTGATTGATAGCAAAGGTTGTGTGGTACGGTCGGAGGGCCGACTGATCGCAGCAGTAGGTCTTGAGGATCTGGTTATCGTCGATTCTGGGGATGCGATTCTGGTAGTTGCGCGTGAGAATGTTCAGGATGTTCGTAAGGTAGTAACAGAGCTTAAGGCTAAAGGAAGAACTGATTTAACTTAGGTATAGCAGGGTAGTTTGTTACTGATTACCAAACTGCAGCCGAAATGGAGTAAGATCTATGACACAGAAAGTTGCGCTTATTACAGGTATTACAGGACAAGATGGTTCGTATCTCGCAGAGTTCTTGCTTAGTAAGGGGTACCGGGTCTGCGGTATGGTTCGCCGTGCATCGGTTGAGAACTTTGAACGAATAAATCACATTCGAAACAAAGTTGAATTGCTACAGGGTGATCTGCTCGACCAGTACTCTTTAATCTCGGTGCTCAAGGAGGTACGCCCCTCTGAGGTCTATAATCTTGCAGCGCAGAGCTTTGTGCCGACGAGCTGGAATCAGCCCGTACTCACTTCAGAGTTTACTGCCCTCGGCGTAACGCGCATGCTTGAGTCGATCCGTTTGGTCGATCCATCGATTCGATTCTATCAGGCGTCAAGCTCAGAGATGTATGGCCGGGTACGCGAGACGCCGCAGAATGAACTTACCCCTTTCTATCCGCGATCTCCTTACGGGGTCGCTAAGGTGTACGGTCACTACATTACGGTAAACTATCGAGAAAGCTATGACCTATTTGCTGTATCAGGGATCTTGTTTAATCATGAGTCGCCGCGTCGCGGATTAGAGTTCGTAACAAGAAAAGTCACAGACGGGGTCGCACGAATCAAGTTGGGATTGGCCTCAGAGCTACGGCTCGGAAACCTAGATGCTCGCCGCGATTGGGGTTTTGCAGGGGATTATGTCGAGGCCATGTGGTTGATGCTCCAGCAGGGCGAGCCAGATGATTATGTAATTGCGACAGGTGAAACGCACACAGTCAAGAGACTTGTAGAGGTAGCCTTCAACCATGCGGGGCTAGCGTGGGATAAGTACGTTAAGCTAGATCCTAAGTTTTTAAGGCCAGCTGAGGTGGATCTGCTGATTGGAGATCCAAGTAAGGCGCAAAAAAAGCTCGGGTGGCAGCCTAAGGTCTCTTTCGAGCAGATGATCCAGATGATGGTTGATGCAGATATTGAGCGACTCTCTTCCGCGGCGTAGCTAACAGGCCAAAAAATGCGTTCTCTCGTTCTAGGAGCAGGTGGTTTTGTAGGTAGACATCTCGTGGGGCACCTTATTGCTCAGGGAGAACAGGTGTTCGCGGGGCTGCAAACTTCTAAGCAAGGTACTCAAAAGGGAAGCGAACTGCTGGTTGATATTACTGATGCCGCGTCTGTGGCTAGAGCACTCGAAGTATCACAGCCAGATGTGGTATATCACTTGGCGGGAATATCTTTTGTGCCCGAAGCGCAAGAGGATTTTGAACGTACGTTGCGAGTTAATGTTGGTGGTACAGCGCATGTTGCGCATCAGAGCGTTTTGGCCGGCTGCGTACAGTCTCTTGTCTTTGTTAGCTCAGCAGAAGTCTATGGATCGGTTGGGCAGCCTCAATTACCTATAAGAGAATCAACAGAGATAAAGCCGCTTAATAACTACAGCCTGAGCAAACGCATGGCAGAGTTGGCGGTAGAGAGTTTTAGTCGAACAGGCAAACTGCGCTGCGCAATAGCACGCCCTTTCAATCACATCGGTCCCGGCCAGGATCGACGGTTTGTGAGCGCTAGCTTTGCGTTACAGTTAGCACGCATAGCTCACGGCCAGGCCCCTGCGGTTATGCGAGTGGGAAATCTTGAGGCGCGACGTGACTTCTCTGATGTACGTGACATAGTGCGTGGATATCGATTATTGGCAAAGTCTGGGAGGGGGATATTTAATCTTGGTTCGGGGAGAGCGCACTCCATTCAGGAGGTGCTCGATACTCTAGTTGCCATTTCAGGTATATCGGTAACTATTGAGCAAGATCCAGAGCGCTTGCGCGGACCAGAAGTTCCTGAGTTGTACGGTAGTTATGATGCTATTCATGAGGCATGTGGTTGGGAACCGCAAATAACCTTCGAGAAGTCATTAGAGGATGTGTATCGTTACTGGTACGATGCTGTCAGCTTGGGGGGCTGACTGCGCTGGCTTTATCAAACTAACCCGTATTTTTCACGAAGCTCGCTCCGCTCGCCGTGAAAAATGCTCGGAAAAAGGCCATCCGTCGCCTTTTTCCTCATCGACTACTGTTTGTGTGGGACCCATAGTGCCCACACAAACTGTAGGTTCCAAATTCCTCCGCTGCGCTTCGGAATTTGCAAGTGCTTCCTTGTACTTGCTAGCCCGAATCTTGCACTTTTGTGCAATATTCGGGCTAAACGGCACCCGGGGTTTAAGCCCCTGAAAGGTTTAAACCTAAATTTGGCAGTTGCGGGTCTGATAATGGCGCATCTGACTAAAATCACTTTGTCTTTTGAATTTTCGGTGCTCACCCTG
>CAZZLV010000007.1:10548-26465 GCA_964655155.1 uncultured Bdellovibrionales bacterium | reverse complement strand
TTTTAGGTTAATCATCCTAAATTCGGCAGTTGCGGGCCCGAAAACGGCGCATCTGACTAAAATCACTTTGTCTTTTGAATTTTCGGTGCTCACCCTGACGGTGCCAGGATTGTGCCTCAGAAAAGTTCAAAATCCTTGGTGCTTTTAGCCACCTGCGCCATTTTCGTTCTCCTTAACTGCCGAATTTAGGATGATTTTAACTCCACTTTGCTCCGCAAAGCCGACCCTTAATAGGGGCTAACGCTACAGTTGCTGAATTTGCTGAGTAGTTGCGCCTTGGCTAGTTATGACGGCCTGCGAGAAGCGAAACCTCCAACCTACCCTCGCGAATGAATCGAGCCAAGTTGCCGGCATTTAACTCGGCTTGACTGGATTCTCCCCCAACACCAGCAACACAAGAAACCTGGTAGGCGAATCCACTTACAATCGCATCCTTTGTGACCTCGTAATTATATTGCGCGGCAGCCGGATTACTAGCCAAAGACCAGCGATCTGCAACTACCTTCATAACCGCAGATGCATGCCCCGCACCACCGCCGGCATAGTTCTCAAGGAAGAATCGCGCTCGCTCCCACGAATATTGGTCATCAGCAAACGGAACATTAAAGACTGTTGGGGTGCTTAGAACTTCCTGTCGCGCCTGCTCTACCAGCGTAGCTGAAACTTCGAGTCCGTGCTCGGCGGCTTTAACGACCGTGGCGATCGACCCCGGAGCACCCTTTGTTTGGAGTGATGATGCGACACAGCCACCAAAACCGATCAGTAAGATCGAGACCAAAGTACTCCCCAGGAGCATCTTGCCCAGGTTCATAACTCTCCCTTTTAGAACCGTTCGCCGAACTGCCTTCTGCGTTATATTCCAGAACATACAAAAAAGTGCGACGCACTTCCAAAATTGGATGCACACCGCACTTCAGGAATGAAATAATACGAGATCTACTTAACTAAAAGAGCTGCCGCAACCACAAGTGCGTTTTGCGTTGGGGTTCTTAAACTGAAAGCCCGATTCATTCAGACCAGACACATAATCCACCACTGTACCGCGCAGATATCCCGCGCTGATCGGATCTAGAGCTACCTTTACCCCATCAAAGTCAAGAACAATGTCACCCATCCGCTCCTCTTTGTCGAAGTCAAGACCGTACTTATAGCCAGAACACCCACCTCCGACAACCGAGACCCGAAGAAACTGCCCCTCATCACCATCTTGCTTCAACGCATTGCGAATCCCCTCTACTGCTGCTGCTGTCAAAAATATCGGCCTCTCATCGGAGGGGATGAAATCGTTATCACCGATAACATTCTTGTTGGCACTTCCACCACTACTGCATGAACCTGAAGCTGACATACGATAGAACCCTTAATTGATCTAGACACTTCCCCTTGATGATACCGAGAAATAGGTCTTCTTCACAAGGATTGATGACTTAAAAATTGCTTCTTGCGGCATCCCACTAGCCATATACCCAATTAGGTCAATATCTTAGAAGCACCGCTAAAGTCAAAGACAGCTCCAGAAACTAAAAAAATCGCGGCACTTGTGTTTAGTATTTAGGGATTTCTGGATATCTGCCGACTGAATCCAGTACGGGAAGGAGGAGCTGTGACTCCTCAATCTAGTAACAGTTGAGGCGGCTCTTGAAGATACACACAGCGGTGCAATTGAAGGTGAGGTCAGTAGCGCTTGGCTCTGCGCTGCTTTATATCGCCGCACTGATGGATCTCCCCACAAATAGTTTTGCCGAGGATGCTATTCGAAGCGGCCTATCGCTACCAGGGCACCGGCAGGCTGCTCTTTCCGCTCATGAGCACACAACCCTTCGATTTACCCCTGTTACAATGAGCGACGGAAGCAGACTAACGCTTATAGCTCCCAGTGTATGGTCTGATATAGCGGATGATATTTCCAATCAGCTGGTCGAAACGCACCAACAACTCACGGATCTCTTTGGTGCAGTACCTCCATTTCGCTCCTCTGTACGACTACTGGATGAACCGACCTTTTACGAACTCACGGGGGCTCCCGGCTGGACCAATGCGATGTTCTTTCGGGGCGAGATAATCATACCGCTGGCTGCCAACGCACCGATTGATCTTGATAACCTCCACCGGTCAGTCAAGCACGAGTACTCGCATGCCGTATTGTCGGCTTTATCGGGCGGATTGATACCTGGCTGGCTTGATGAAGGCCTTGCGCAGTGGCTTGAGGGCGAAGAGAATCCAGCGCTGCGCAGCTCTCTTCGCTCTTATCTTCTGAAGGCAGCGCCCGTGCCTCTGAGCCTTCTGCAAGGTGGATTTACAAAATTAGCCCCCCGTATGGTGCCAGCCGCCTATGCTCAATCATTAATAGCGGTTCAGGCACTACTCAAGGCATACGGCATCGACCCTATCTCAAAGTATCTCCAAATGCTCCGAGAGCAGGTCTCTAAGGAGGATGCCTTTTACACTAGCTTTGGGGTTTCAGAGAGTGACTTTGAAGCGCGCCTCAATGACACCCTCCGCTCATGGGCTGGTACACCGCGCTCAGGAACCACAACCACTGCTAGAAAAATAGGATCTGGCCCAAGAATCACCGACCGAGCTGCTCGCGGAGAGTCTCAAAGGGCAAGACCTTAAGTTATAGTGATTTGCAAAAGTCCGTGCCAGTAAAACTATCAAGGCTTTTGCCGTAAATCACTATAGGTTGTTGTTTTGATTCGCGTCCGCGAATCGATAGCGTTTCCCAAGATCCGTTATATCGCTACGAACTTTTGGAAAACGCTATAATGCGTGAATCGGCTACATCTCTCAAAACCGATCCCCAGCCTATCAGACTAGTTTAAAATGCGTCATAATCATCGCTAAAGCCGGAGACAACTCCTCATGAACCAGATGGAAGCAATTGACCAGGCGATCTCATTCATTGCGACGCTCCACACCTCTCAGCCTTATCTTGATCAAGCCGCTATTGTATTACGGCTTCGCAAGCAGTTGCCCCAGCTTGACAGAGAGACTTTATACCTGGCGATCGACACATACTTTTCGCGTCGTACAGCGCCAGCAAAGCTTGGGGATTGGGCATCCGGCGGATATTTTTCACCAGGCCTTCTCGAGCAAGCTTCACGTCAGGCTATCTCGCGCTATCGATCTGAAATATATCGCGGACTCCGCCACGTACTTGAACTTGGCACAGGCACTGGTGCCGACACTGCCGCGCTGGCTCAGGTTGCAAATCAAGTAACATCAATTGAAGTTGACCCAATACGAGCGCAGTTCGCACGTGAAAACCTTCGTCTACAAGGTATAGCTAATGTGACTGTCCTGGTCGGTGATGTTGTTGAGACGGTGACGCACTTGAATCACGCCGAATACGATGGGCTTTTCGCCGATCCCGCTCGGCGTACCCGGAAAGGCTCACGAGTGCGGCAGCCACATGAGTATTCTCCACCACTTACTTTTCTCCTAAGCCTAGAGATCGGCCGAGTACGTGCATTCAAAGTCAGTCCTGGGCTATTTCTTGATCCACCTAGCGCGGAATGGAAGCGCCATTTTATCGGAGTCGGCGATGAATGCCTTGAACAAACTATTTTATACGGCACACCTATCGTGGATTCGAGTGTGCATTTGGCAGACCAGAAGGTAAGCTGGGCGCCGTTAGATGCCAGAGATCCATCGCCACCGTATCCGGAGACGCTCTCCGGCTACATGTCAGAGGCTCATGCATTAATAAATCGAAGCCAGCACCTTGTGAACTTTTTTAAGGAACGCGGAATCGCTTCTCTTGCACCCGATGTTGCCTACGGGATATCTCCAGATCCGCCCACTGCCACGCCGCTTCTTAAGAGCTTCCGGATTATTGCATCATTTCCATTCTCAGTTTCTAACATGCAACGCAAACTCCAAGACCTTGGATGGACCAGTCGCACCGAACTCAAGAAACGCAACTGCTCACTCGATCTTGACGCCGTGCGAGCATCCCTTAGACTACCCCCACACACTCACAACGCGCCGTTTGGTACGGTATTCCTTTTTACATGGCGCGGGTCTTATCACGTAGTTTTTGGAGAGCGACTTGGAGATTGACGAAGCACTAAAGATAATCTCAGGAGCACGCGAACTAGGGGTCTCGCTCACTAAACAGCAGGGAGCTGCCCTAGCGGAATTCCTGGCGATCCTTGAGGTTACAAATCGGTCATTTAACCTGACTCGGATTCCCAGAAATGAGTATGTCTCTCTGCATGTACTTGATTCGCTTGCAGCGATTCAGGCACTGCCAGAGCATCGTATCATAAGCATTCTCGATATAGGTACAGGAGCTGGATTCCCTGGCGTACCACTTGCAGCAGCACTTCCTGAAGCTAAAGTTACACTACTCGACGCGACCCTAAAAAAGGTTCGGTTTGCTGCGCAATCAGCAATCCAGTGCGGTATAAAAAACTGCGAAGGGGTGCACCAACGAGCTGAAGCTCTGGCAAAAGACACGCGTTTCAGGGGACGTTACGATTTGGTGGTATCTCGCGCCGTGGCCTCGTTTGAAACCCTCTTGCAGCTGATGGCACCCTTTGTCGCACCTGGTGGTCGCATCATAGCGCTCAAGGGCTCAAAGGCTCTTCAAGAGCTTGAAGGTACCGAAGACCTGGTAAGACGACTTGGCTTCTCAGAACCACAAACTAAATCAGTAATTTTACCCGGTACAGGCATAGAACGATACCTAATCGTGGTCGATAGAAAAAGTTAAGGATAACATGCTATTGCGGCAAAATGGCCTGAGCCTCTCGCCAAACAACGCGCATGCGTTTGCTCTAAGCCGCCTCTGCCGTTTTGCTGGGCGTTGGAGTATGAACACTTTTCCTGTGTGATGCACTCCTAGGCCTACGACGGTGCACCGATCGTCGCTGGACTATTCGCTCGAGCACATAGTCATCCGCCTCGTCCTTGATATTTTTCACCCCGTAATCCTCTCTGTTAATAACGAGACTGAGTTCCTGCTGAAGAGTGTCGAGAGCCTTCTTTTTGACCCTTGAAATATGGCAGCGGCTGTATCCTAAAGCCGCAGCTACATCGATAATCTGTTGCTCATGAACAAAGATGCGCTTAACGATTTCGCGCTCTAGTGTATCGAGTTTCTCGCAGGCACTTGAGCTTCTCGATGTAAGTTCCTTTCTCCATAAAGCTTCATCTGGCTGCGGAATACCTTGACTCGACACAGCTTCAGCCAACTCGATCGCATTTATAGTACCACTGCTGTACGACTTACTCTCTCCGTCATTGAAAGCTGACTCCGAAAGTTCTGCTATGGCGTTTGGAATTGCTGTCGATGTCGCTGCAGCTGCTACGGCCCTAACAAGATTTCCTTTGAGATGATAGAATAGAAAGGTCATAAAGCTAGCACCCTTCAGCGGATCAAAGCGCTTAACTGCCTCACACAAGGAGAGATCCACTATGCTATCCACCTCATCGATGTCTAACCTTGAATGCCATCTTCGTAGTATACTGCGTCCTAACTTACGGGCTTTTACTCTGTACTTTATGATAAGCGCCTCCTGCTGATACGGAGTTGTTTCGCTTTTTACTACCTCACGTATTTGAACTCCGTGCGCCTTCTTAGTGGCGGATCCTAGCACCTTTGAATTCTTAATAAGCCTAAGCTTCGGCCGTCTCGTTGATAATTCGCGTACCTTTGCTGCTCTCTTTGCCACGTTACCCCCTATCCTGTAGGTGTCGTTGTATCAGCGGTCTACTACCTGCGGGCAACTATTTTGTAGCCCGTTGACTTCCCTCTCATTTCTGCAATCACGCTGAATCTGCTTCAGGAAAAATGTATAAGCACCTGATTTCAAGAGATCTAATTGGTTTCTGGTAGTTTGAAAGAGGCGAAAAATATGCGGAAGCAACTGAAATAATTGGGGCTCATCGCGGAATCGAGTGGGTCCCAAATGACTGTTGATGTGGCATAACCCATTGTTTTCAGTGATGAATCACGTATTCCTGCGTAAACGTGAGCGTACCCGATCTAGCAACTTTCTGCCCTGGCGATCAATTTCTAGTAGTATGCTTGATTATGAAACTAAAAAAGGCAGTTGCGGGTCTGAAAATAGCGCATCTGAGTAAAATCACTTTGTCTTTTGAATTTTCGGTGCTCACCCTGACGCTGCCAGGGGTCAACCTAAATTCGGCAGTTGCGGGCCCGAAAACGGCGCATCTGCTAAAATCACTGCGTCTTTTGAATTTTCGGTGCTCACCCTGACGGTACCAGGGTCGCGCCTCCGAAAAGTTCAAAATCCTTGGTGCTTTTAGCCACCTGCACCATTTTCGTTCTCCTTAACTGCCGAATTTAGGATAATTGGGTTAAACAGCGGCTATCCAGATTCTTCTGTCCCTTTCTACGCTTCTAACGTTTCTAAGTCGATAGCTCTAGAACTGCGCTGCGCTGGAAAAACTATTAATGGTTAGAGCCCTTACATTCCGATACACTAGCTGTGATGGGAATAGAGAGATTTTTTAACATTTTGTTCACAGCCCCTAAAAACTAGGCATCTTCAGTACATTAAGATAGACAGATAGCAGGACGCGACTATGACAACCGACGCAGAGACCGAAAGCCCGGCCCGCCTTAACGAGGAGGAGGCCAATGCGCTGGTAGTGGAACATCAGGGATGGGCTGAGAGCATTGCACGAGCGGTCGCTCGCGGCTGGAACATGGATTGGCGGCTAGACGGGCTTGATGGAGCGGCGATGGAAGCCCTGATCTTCTGCTCACGTCGTTTTGACCCAGGCAGGGGAATTCCGTTTAAAGGTTACGCTCGAAAACGTATCCATGAAGCATCGACGGAAGCGGCACGAAAGACCAAGGGATGGCTCCGCGGAAGTGGTGGCAGAGCGTCAGCTGAAGCAAAGGCCCGTGAGATATCAGCAGAGTTATACGGCGTTTTTCCAGAGCTACGAGACGGCTACTTCCCAGAGCAAGAGTCCGGCGGCGGAGATGAAGGAAATCAACGTTCAGCTATTCGTGAACTGCTCATCGGAGCTAGCGTCATAGCAACTCGTCAGGCGGCTTCTACCGATCCGCTTCCAGATGAGCTGCTCGACTATCGACGCATGGTAACCGTGATGTCGGTGCTTGAACCTACACACCAATGGTTGCTATATCGAGTATACTGGGATGGAGTATCATTGAGAAACGTCGCAGTTGAATGGGATACTGACGGACTTAATGTCATGCGTGAACACAAAGTTCTGTTACTATACCTGCAAAAGAGTATGGCTCTGGGAAAACCGGCACCCAAACCCAAAGTGCGGCCTGGATTAAAGCCACTCGCACAAAAGTTTCAAAGGGAGGGCTCAAAGGGGCCATTTTCGGATGTGCTGGCTAACTCGGAGGCGTGCAGAGAGGTAATTCGCTAGCTGCGGGCGCAGCGCCAGAGATAGCAGAGCGCACATTTTATATCGGGTAATTTATGACAGGTAAGAACGACGACATAAACGGTGTAGGAAAGGTCTCTAAAACCGGAGCTACCAAGGGAGTAAAAGCAACCGAAGCCGTTTCAGAGGTTGAGCGTATTAAGGGCACAGAAGCCATTAAAGGAGTCTCTGGCGTATCCCGAGTTCAAGCGTCAACAGGGGTAACGGGTATACGTTTTGAGCAACGCGAGAAACTTCTCAGCATGGTTTCACAAGAGGCAGAGAAACTAGCTGCTCAAGGATTGATTCCTAAGAGTCAACGCGATGTCGTAGAAAAGGCGGTACAGATGGTAATCGATGCAGCTCTGGTCGACAAGGCAGATGAACAGCCTGGAAAAAAGAAGTAACTTTACTCTATCTCAAGACCCGATTGACCATGAAAGAGAGACCAACTGCTTCCTCTACTCCTACGGAGTCACAGGTATCCGATCCAGCTCAAAAGGCCCTCACTATTAACCTCGACGATACTCGCTACGGCACACTAGCAGAGATCGGCGCAGGCCAGGAGGTTGCCAGCTGGTTTTTTCGCGTAGGCGCAGCATCGGGAACCATAGCTAAATCAATGTCGGCCTACGACATGACCTTTAGTGATAATATCTACGGCAAGACGGGTCGCTACGTCTCAAAAGAGCGACTATTTGCCATGCTAGATCACGAGTACTCGCTGCTTATCGAGCGACTTTATCAGTCGCGTGGAGCGACCACCGGCTTTTTTGTTTTTGCAGACACGGTCTCAGCGCGCAACTTTACCGGGACCAACGAGTGTCACGGATGGATGGGAGTTAAGTTTCAAGCTGTTCCTGGATCTCATCCAGATCAAATCGTTATCCATGTCCATATGAATGACAAGGACAACGTGCGCCAGCAAGATGCTCTGGGTATTCTTGGTGTAAACTTGCTATTTTCGGCCTTTTACAGAAATAGCAGCATAACTCACCTGCTGAGTGGCCTCGGCGACGGCATGGAGGATGGGCGTGTTGAAATTGATTATATTGAGGTGTCAGGCCCATCGTTTTGCAACATCGATCCTCGACACATTAACCTATCTCTACTGCGTTCAGGACTAGCGAGCGCAGTGCTGTTTGATACAAATCAGCAACCAATTCCATCAACTGAGTTTTTTCACAAGCGACCAATTTTGCTCGAGCGAGGAACCTTCCGAGCTCTCCATCAGATGTTTCCAGGACTAACTCAAGCATCACAGCGAGAGCTTAAGAATGTGGCCGGAGCTGGGGCTAAGGAAGCTGCGTACGTTCTGGAGATAACACTCAACAACATTTTGCGCACCCAACAATCTACCGACGATGAAGTATTAGCAGTAGTGGGGCAACTTTGCGGACACGGACACAATGTTCTTGTGAGTAACTACTCTGAGTTCTTCCACCTTACCCAGTATTTGCGCAGATTCTCGCAGCTCCCTATCGGATTCATCGTTAGCGTAGCCCTACTGCCTCTGCTTCTCGAGGACGAGCGTTACTCGCTCCTCAAAGGAGGGGTTCTTGAGGCGTCGGCTCGCCTCTTCCAGCAACAGGTACACCTCTTAGTTTATCCTGTTGAGAGCAAGCTCTTTAAGTTCTATCTCGAACTGATTAAATTCGACGTATCAAAAGTGCGAGTGCCTCGTGATGGGATGGTCATGGCGCGAAACTTAGCCCTGCGTGATGTTAATAATCACCTACTACGGTATCTGATAGATTCTGGCATAGTAGTGGATGTTTCAGTTAGCTAAATCACTGGAAGCCGCGTATAGCGCCTTAGCGCTGCAATAATACAACCGCGGATGCCAATATCCCCTCGCCTCTTCCAACGAATCCCATCTTTTCTGTGGTGGTGGCTTTAATGGCGATCCTATCAGGATTACACTCCAGGAGCTTACTGAGTTTATTTTTCATCTTAGCTATATGCGGTTGCAGCTTTGGAGCCTCGGCCAGCACCGTCATGTCGGCGTTTACCAAGGACCATCCACTCTGAGCGAGATTAGTCCAGACGCGTTGCAGGAGTATGCAACTATCGGCGTCCTTAAACTCTTGCTCAGTGTCAGGAAACTGTGAGCCGATATCGCGTTGCCCAGTAGCGCCTAAAAGCGCATCAATCAGTGCGTGCACAAGTGCGTCAGCGTCAGAGTGACCATCCAAGCCACGGGTACTCTCAATCTGCACCCCTCCAAGAATACACTTACGCCCTTCTTTAAACGGGTGGATATCAATTCCATGCCCTATCCGTAGATCCTTCATATCCTTCATACCTAAAATTAAAAATACGTCAGTATCATCCTAAATTAGGCAGTTAAGGAGTATCAAAATAGTGCAGATGGCTAAAAGCACCAAGTATTGTTAATTTTCTTAAGGCTCGAACCCTAGCACCTTCAGGGTGAGCACCGAAAATTCAAAAGACAAAGTGATTTTAGTCTGATGCGCCATTTTCAGACCCGCAACTGCCGAATTTAGGATTATGCGGCTGTATCTCGCCCCTGTACGATAGGCGGCCAGCCTGACTTAATCAAGGCAACGCAAACCTTGCCGGCCAAGTGCTGTTAGGCAGATGCGGCATTTCGCCCCATTTACCAAACCTCGGCGGATTGGTTATAAACTCCAGGCGTTATGGTTAAGGAGAGCAATATGATATTTTCAAGCATTCGTAAGACTACCGTAGCCCTAATTATCGGAACTTTTTGTGCCGCCTGTAACGGCGGCGGTGGAGGCCCAGATGGAACGATTATTCAAGGTACGCTAACTCAAAGTGGTTATGGACACACTGACAACGGCGCAACTATGTCTGCTAAGCACGCACCCGGCGAGCGCATCGAGGATGTAAAGATTTGCATATTAGATCAGTGCTCGATTACGGATGGTGCGGGCCAGTGGGGCTTAAATTTGGAGAACTTTGTTGGGGGTGAGGTAGCAATCACGATTGATGGACACGGCATAGACTCCCAAGCCACGGTATCTTTGCCGGCCAGCGCACTGGACGTGTATATCGACTTAGGCCGTGATGGCAACGTGATCACAATTGACAAGCTCTTGATTGACGGAGAGGATCACTCCGGTCATGACCACGGGCACTCGTAACAAAACACATGCCCGGAGCATAATGCTAGTAAAAAGCCGCTTTGCCCTGATTGTTGCGCTTATCTGCGCGCTTAAAGCTAACTGTGTATTCGCGTGCGATCCGTGCGGGCTGCATAACTCAGTGCAGGTTCCAGGATTGATTAATACCTTGCGCGCAACTGGGTTACGATCTGGGTCGTTCACCCTGGGTTTGCAGCAGCAACTAAGCACTTTCAAGGTTCGCGGAGAGAATGACCTGCGCACAACCGAGGCTGACTTGGAGCTGATAAAGACCCTTTCAGTTCAGCAGGTCTCGGCTGGATATAACCTGAGCAACTCGCTATCTGCTCAAGTAAACGTGCCGTTCATAATTCGCACCTACGATACCTTTCAGAGGTTTCGACAGGTAAAAGAAACCGAAGCTGGTTTCGGTGACATAAGCCTGAACACCACCTTCGCCCCATATTCTAGTAATGATGTCGGCAGTCGCGTCTTCATCGCAGCGATTGGTGGAGTTAAGCTTCCAACTGGCGATACAGGCTCACTTAGGCGCGTAGCCTCAGAGGATCCAAGCACAGCCGATCAGCGTATTCAGGGGCGCGGACTGACTCTAGGAACGGGCGCTTTGGACATCCCACTCGGCCTCGTATCATACGCTCGCGTGGGAAGGCTTGTGGGATTTACGAGCGCTCAGTACACGGTACGCGGTGAAGGCGCAGCTAACTATCGCTTCGCGAATGACCTTATCTGGAATACGGCGCCAGGCTATCTCTTCTTGCTCGGAGAAGACCAGAGCCTATCGCTCTCTGTCGTCATGTCCGGCGAGCACAAGGGTGATGATCGTCTAAACGGCGACCCTCTTACAAAGACCTCCGCTAACAATCTCTATCTAGGCCCAGAGATATTCTACTCAAGCAGCAGCAGCCTTTCGCTGCAGTTTGCGATGGATATGCCCGTTACTCTTGATGTCGGTGGAGCCGCTGTCAAACCAGAAACTCGCTGGCGAGTTGCCATCAGTATGGGCTTCTAACTGCTATACGCTTTGACCAACGCAAGGTCGCCTGGCTCTGTTACTTTTATGTTTAGTCGGTCGCCTAAAACGGTATAAACGGGACGGATTCGCGCAACTAATGCAGCATCATCCAGAGCTGAAATTCCGTCGCGCTGAGCTTGCCGGTGCGCACGTACAAGATCTTCGAGCATAAATCCCTGCGGAGTCTGTACTGACCACAACGAATCCCGATCAACGTACTCCATAATTTGTCCAGAATGGCCTACTCGGCACGTTGCGTCCAGCACCCTCACAGCAGCTGTTACTGCTCCGTGTTTCTGCACTCCTTGGATGACGCGATGCACTACATCAGCTCTCACACAACACCGCGCCGCATCGTGAACTAGTACCGGAAGTGAAGAAGAAACGCCCTTGAGTGAAGAGAGATGCTCCACTCCCCGACGCACTGACTCCTGACGTGTATCGCCCCCTTCCACGATGGACAGTTCACCGAGGCCCTCTAAGTCCCGCTCACATTCACCGCGCCATACAGGAGGCACACACACTACGACATGAATGCAGGTTGCCTGCTCTAAAAAAAACTTTACGGTGTGGCGCAAAATAGACGATGCTGTTTCAGAATCAGGTATAGGCAGCAACACCTTGGGAACCCTAGCTCCCATACGGCTTCCCGATCCCGCCGCTGGTATTACTACGGCAAACATAACACCAAGGAGCTAGGCAAAAAGAGCTCGCAACTCTCCAACTACCTTATCATGAGGCCGAGCTTTAGCTATTGCGATCTCTGAAACTAGTAGCCCCTCTGCTGTATCAAGCATCTTTTTCTCGCCAAACGATAGCTCCTTATCTGCACTGAGAACCAGCAGATCTCTGAGTACCACTGCGATCTCGAAGACCGATCCGGTCTTAATCTTTTGAGAATACTCTCTAAAACGGCGATTCCAGGTCTGCGTATCGATCTTGAAATCGCGATCCCTAAGAATCGAAAACACCTCCTCAATCGCCTTCTTATCGACGATCTTTCTTAAACCCACGGCACTCGCCTGTGACACCGGCACCATTACCTTCATCCCGCTGTCAAGGATCTTGATGTTGTAAATATGATGTTCCTGGCCCCCTAATACCGTCGTGCGGATACCCTCTATCTCCCCAACACCGTGCCCAGGATACACTATCTTATCCCCTGTCCTGAAAGAAATAGGATTTAACGCTTGAACCTGCTGAACAATCACCTTGTCTGCGCCACTCTTAGTGACGACAGCCGGAACTGCCGGAGTACTCTCGACAGTAAACTTACCAGTGATTACTTTGCTGCCTGGCGAACAAGGCTCCGACCGACTTATCTTAGTTGCCGGAACTTTATTACCATTCTCCGATTTGGAATTTTTATTTTTTACGAGTGCCAGGCGGGTGCCCTTGCTTTTGAGGGCAATTACATCCGCCTTTTCAAGGGGATTTTTTTTACCACTTTTCTCAGCACTTTTTACCAAACGCGAAGAGGTTAAACGCCCAGCGACTGAAACATGTGTTAATTCACCCTTGGCAGCAACGATCGCCCTAGACGAATTGGCCAAAGCTTTGCTACCCCTAACTGCTGTAAGCTTGGGCTCAGGCTTGGCCTGTTTCAAACGCTTATCAGAAACCTTACTTCGAAGACGTACGATGTTGTTACCAGAACTGGCCTTATTATTCGCCTTGTTAGTTCTCGCTTTGACTGACTTCGAACCTGTTGATTTGGATTTCAAGGCGTTTCCCCTCCAGTAGGACGGATAGCTCCTGAAAGAAAGCGCGCCACCTGGACAGCTCTAACTGAATAACCGAGCTGCCTGATCTTCGCGGCCGTCTTTCCGTGGTTCTCAAAAGCGCACCCGTGCCGCGTATGCCCGCGAGCTTCACGATTGATCCACTGCCACCGATGGTGGATGATACCGCATTCCACCTCTCTTCGTCAAACGACGGCCCGATGCTTGAAGTGACTAGGATTTAGCGCTTTCCAAGCTAGGGCCGCTTCTCTGACTGAAGAACATCCTTGACGCTCCATAAATGAAAGCAGACCTAGATTCAAGGACTTAACAAACCCAGGGCCACCATACACCAATCCTGTGTAGACCTGTACGAGATCTGCTCCGGCTGCGAGCATGGCCAAAACATCGCTATACGTCGAAATACCACCTACTCCGATTAAAGCGATGCGACCCTGCACACGGTCTCCGATAAATCGAACCACCTCCAGAGAGCGGTTGAACAGCGGCTTGCCTGAAAGCCCACCGGTCTCCTCAATTCGCGTGACCAGCCCATCTCTACCTATAGTTGTATTCGTCGCAATTAATCCAGCTGCTCCGCTTTCAAAGCAACACTCTATCGCCTCGTCGATCGCCTCGAAGGTAAGATCAGGCGCCAACTTTACGAAGATCGGCTTTCTGTGCAGATTTAACTCCTGAAGGGTCTTAAGTAGTTCCAGCAATCGTCCGCGCTCCTGCAGCTGTCTCAAACCCGGAGTATTCGGGGAAGAAACATTTACAGTAATATAATCAACATAGGTGTGAACGCGAGCAAAAGAATAACAGTAGTCCTCCACTGCCTTATCGATCTCAGTCACCTTCGACTTGCCGATATTCATGCCTATAATTGGCAACGAGGAAAACCGCCCTCGCATCAAGCTCAAGCGCTTTTCTATTTCATCAGCGCCAGCAGATGGAAAGCCCATGCGATTAATGAGCGCCTTATCTGCCACAAGCCTAAATATTCGAGGCCGAGGATTACCAGGCTGCGAAAGAGATGTTACCGTGCCTAATTCAATATGGCCAAATCCAAGCGAGTTCCATAGGCCCAGTAAGTCAACGTTCTTGTCAAAACCAGCTGCCAAGCCAACCGGATTGTCAAAGGAGAGTCCCGCCACACTAACTTTTAGTCGTACATCAGTTACGGCAAAAAACGACCGCAGCGCCTGCGATGCAAATGGCCAATTCACAACTCGACATACTCGGCGCATGACGTTATGAGCAGTCTCTGGATCAAGAGAAAAAAGAACCGGCTTAATCAGATACCCATACATGCAGGATCTGCCCATAACTCTACTTATCGGAATAATCTTAACATCTCAAACATAAGGTATGGCGAGTTACTGAAGCCCGCAGTGCCATACATGCTTTTGTCATTAGCTCACGACTCGCAGCTACGTTTAAAAACAGCCACTTATCTTGAGTACCTTACTAGCCTTACGATTGATTTGCGACATTATAACCCTTTGGATTTAACTAGGGAAGTGAGGCAAAACAACGCATTAGACACGTTTTACAATGGTAGAGGCCATTTTTGTCGCAAGTGCGAGAAAATGACGCAGTTAAAACTAAAGGAATCTGCCAAATTGATCGATCCTTTATTGCAAGGAAGCGAAGGCTCTTAACATGCTGGCATCGTTTATGTTGTTTGCTTACACGATGCCTCTGTTAGCCTCATAGTATTAATCCGGCAATTCAATGGCTGACTTTTTGCGTCAGCCTGGCCAGCTGTCGTCTTAATACATCTTTTCGCTTTTGTCGCGCCTCTGCGCGCAGTTTGTTAATCCGGACTAAGCCCGTTCAGAGACGGATATTGAAGTGCCGGATTAATAATTAGAGGCGTCTTGCGTGTTTGCAGGGGATGGGGTAGTGGAAAAAATTAGTGTTAGGCCGTACCAGAAGTTACTCTGGATCTCGAGAGCGAAGATCCATAAACCGATGCGGTGCGCACTTTTCGCGGCGATAGTTTTAGTCAGCTGCTTGCTTAACACCGCAACTGCACAGACGCTAATTGCACCTTCTGGAACTACCGATACGCTAACACCGACATACTCATGGGAAGCGGCCCCTGGGGCCACTAGGTATGAGCTCTACCTAAGTGAAAGAACAACTCCAGCGATTCGTCTTTTAACTGAATATGTCGCGGGGACGAGCATACAACCGAACTACAGACTCAACGCTGGTGTAGAATATGGCTTCTGGGTAAGAGTGGTTGATGCAAACAACCGTCCTCTGAGCGGCTGGAGTTCGCCGTTACACTTTAGAGCTTTGCTCGGTACAGTAACACTACTTACTCCCACTGTTTTCTCAACAGACCTAACCCCACGCTATGCTTGGGAGCCCTTAACTGGGGCCTCGCGCTACGAGCTGTACGTTAGTCTAAGATCTACGCCAAATACCCGTCTCTTTACTGAGTATGTAAACGGAACCGGTATAGAACCGAACTTTTCTCTCACTGCCGGTGAAGAATACAGCTTCTGGGTGCGCGCAGTTAGTGCTGATAATCAGCCGCTTAGTATCTGGGGACAACCAATGCACTTTAGAGCTCTGCTCGGTGCAGTAACACTACTTACTCCCACTGTTTTCTCAACAGACCTAACCCCACGCTATGCTTGGGAGCCCTTAACTGGGGCCTCG
>CAZZLV010000007.1:0-10448 GCA_964655155.1 uncultured Bdellovibrionales bacterium | reverse complement strand
CTGCCGGTGAAGAATACAGCTTCTGGGTGCGCGCAGTTAGTGCTGATAATCAGCCTCTTAGTATCTGGGGACAACCAATGCACTTTAAAGCTCTGCTCGGTGCAGTAACCCTACTTACTCCCGCTGGCGTAATAACTGGGACTACTCCCACATATTCATGGGGAGCTTTACTTGGAGCTCAAAAGTATGAATTGTACGTAATAGAAAAACTCGCACCTCAAACTCGTCTATTTACGCTTATTGTTACCGGAACAAGCGCTCAACCTGCTCACATTCTGCTACCAAACAAGGAATATAGCACCTTTGTCAGGGCAGTTGATGCTAATAGCGCCCCCATAGGAAATTGGGGCAATCTTGATTTCCAGATCTCAGCAGCCCCCCCAACAGACACTCCAATAACTACCCCGACGCAAACTCCGACTGTTACTGAGACACCAGCCATTACCCCAACTAACACTCCGACAAGCACAACCGAATCTCCGGCCAGTGCGTTTACCAGTAGCCCAACATCCACACCAACACTCACCCCAAGCGAAACGCCGACTAACACCCCCACCAATACTCCTACCTCTATACCGCCTAACACTCCAGCCGATACATTCACGCCGACTGTCACGCATACATCAACGGCTACAACAACTTTTACACCATCAAACTCTCCAAAAGCACCTCACACACCAACGCTTACCCCTTCGGATACGCCGACACAGACTCCGACTTATACACCTTCGATAACTAATACAGCCACTAACACCGCCAACATCACTCCTACTCCAACTGCTACTCCAAACCTTGAGCCTGCTCTTTTCGTTGTTGAGGTCACCTGTATCACCAGGAATGTCAACGGCACTCGAACTGCGTATTTCAGCTACAACAATCTAACCGGAGCAGATATAACATTCGGAACCAACACCAGTTTTGGAACTATTAATGAATTCCGCTCGAGCTCAACTACCAGCTCTCCACCAACAACATTCAAGGCTGGCCAATCGACTGGATCGGTAATAGCTCAATACAACAGTGGAACTCTAACCTGGGTGGCTAAAGCACCGGGTAGTCGGCTTACTCAGGCGACTGCATCTGACGCGAGCCCTCTCTGTTCAGAGGTAGAACCACTGGCAGAGTGTAGAGGCTATGAAAGTGGGATCCTACGAGTCAAATTGGGTTACCACAATAAAGGTACTTTCGAGCAGATATTCCCGGTTGGATCTCTGAATGGTTTTGCGCCGGGCGGAGCTGACCGAGGTCAGCCTAATAGATTCTTCTCAGGACTCAACCTAACGGCTTTTGAAATCCCATTAGTCACTCCAAATGAGAGCATAACTTGGAGTATTAATGGACGTTCAGTAGTTGTAGATTCAACACTCAAAACATGTGCAGGTAAGTGCATTGAAACACCAGCAGGAAGTATCAAGGGGGAACTCGACCAAGTAGCGATCTCGCTTTCTGGATTAATGAATAGAGCAGCTGCAACACTGCGGAGCTTAAGTGGCAAGAAGGGTCAAAAAGGATCTCAAGCTCGCAATGAGCGAGATGCCAACCGTGCAGGTAAAAAAGCTGCCGAGTACGAGCGTATAGCCAAGGCGCTAATTATTCAGTTCCCTGCCATAATTAAAACCTGCCCTGAGGCACCAATTCTCTGCACCACCGTCGATCGTCAAGGCACGATCGATGCGCTTCGAGGACTCTACGCAAATCAAAGAAATTCAGTTAAGCGCGTTATGGCTCGTGTGCTCTTTAGCTCCAGCGGAAAAACAGCGCGCCGTCAGAAGTTTGTTAAAGAAGCTAAAATCCTTGAAGCGACGGGCCTTGCGCAACTAAGCAAATTGCCTCGCTTCGTCTCGGAATGTAAGTAAACTCTGCGCAATAAACCTAATTTCGGCAGTTGTGGGTCTGAAAATTGCGCATATGACTAAAATGACTTTGTCCTTTGGTGTTTTTAGCCATCTTCACTTCAACCTAAATTCGGCAGTTGCGGGCCCGAAAACGGCGCTTCTGGCTAAAATCACTGCGGCTTTTTAATTTTCGGTGCTCACCCTGACGGTGCCAGGGTTCAAGCCTCCGAAAAGTTCAAAATCCTGTGTGCTTTAAGCCACCTGCACCATTTTCGTTCTCCTTAACTGCCGAATTTAGGTTGAATCCTCCTTAACTGCCGAATTTAGGATAAAATTTACCGTCAAGGCTCCTCATACCGCATCGTGATTGCATCCTCACTATTATCCGAGTAATAGTGCCGCCGAACTCCTGCCAGCTGGAAGCCGCATTTCCGGTAGAGCCGCTGCGCGATCTGATTTGATACCCGAACCTGAAGAGTAATAACTCGCACGCTCTCAGCACGAGCTATACGTTTTAAATCTTGAAGTAGCGCCCGCCCCAAACCTTGACCACGATACTCCGGAGCAAGCCCTAAAGACACGATATGCGCCTCATCCATGACCACATGAGCGATTGCATACCCCACTAAAGTATCTGCAACGAACACTCCGCGAACTCGCGCTGCGGGATTTGTGAGCTCCTGAAGAAACAGACGCTCTGACCACGATTTAGGATTCCAGGAGGCATCAATCTCAACCAAGCGTGCCAGCCACAAATTAGAAACCGGCGCCACCCGGATCGCTCCAGAGCGCGCGCCGGTATCTGATAAATTTTGTTTCGGCTTAACCACCTCACCCCGACATCACACTAATTCGAGATTCAGCAGGAATGTGCGAAAAGAGACCCTACAGTGCAGCCTTTGCCTTCTCAGCAACAACCGCAAAAGAGGCCGGGTCAGTAAAAGCCAACTCGGCTAACACCTTGCGATCAAGCTCCACCTGCGCCTTCGACAATCCACGGATCAGAGCGCTGTAGCTCAAACCATTAATACGAGCCGCTGCATTAATCCGCACGATCCATAAACCACGGAAGTCCCGCTTCTTGGCACGCCGATCGCGATACGCATACTGTAAAGCCTTCTCCACCGAGCGCTTGGCGAGCTTAAAGCAATCGCCACGTCGTCCCCTAAATCCCTCCGCAAGCTTCAAACGCCTCTTATGACGACGTCGACTGGCATATCCTCGTTTAACCCTCATCTCATCCTCTCTCTTAAATCAGATCTACTACTAAAAATTAAGAGCTGCGTTCCTACAGCACTCTCCTCTCTGAGCAACTATCCGTATGGCAACTGACGGCGCACCGCTGGGGCATCTCTATCAACCACCAGCTTATTTTTGCGCAGATTTCTTCTGCGCTTTGGCCCCTTTGTTGAAGTCTTGTGAGAATGGTGTGCGCCACCACGTTTAATCGTCCCCTTCTTGTTAATAGAGAACTTCTTAGCCGCTGTGCGGTTTGTCTTCATTTTAGGCATAAAACTCCTTGCGAAAGCCGATACTTATTACACCTTCCGCAGACCTGAATCAAGACCACGATCAGGGAAAAAAGGCCGTTCAGACGTGTCCCCCGTTTTGCGGCACCCCAAAAAATAGGTGCGCAACCCTGGATTCAGCAGTTGCGGGCCTTCAAATCGCGCATAACTAGATGAATCAATTCACACTAGTAGCTATATTTATCGAGACGTTTTTCACAACCCCCAGGTTTCCACAAACCTCCTAGGCGCGCACAGATTCGAACTGTGGACCTCTTGCCTGTCAAGCAAGCGCTCTAACCAACTGAGCTACGCGCCTTCAATACGACGGGCCATGAGTATAGTCCAGGAGTTAAGAGTGTTCAAGCTGCGGGCGCTTCTGGTCCCTTAAAAACGCTAAAAGTCTTGAGAAGATCCAGCGCTCTCTGAAATTGGGTATCCTTCCTAGCCCATTCACCAATATCCTCCGTCTCCGGATTAATGGTGGAAGCATCAGAGTTGCCCTCCGAGACCTTATTGAGTTGACGCATGGTATCGCTGCTACCCTGATCTGTGGGCCGTCCATTAGGATTCGCTATCGCTCCCGGCAAATCCTCCTCCCTCACCTCCGACAGCGAACTTCGTTTGCCTGGCTCTACATCTCTGTCTATGCGCTTTAAAACATCAACCTCGATATCGGGCTTAACGCCCCGCGCTTGAATCGAATTTCCGCTCTTGGTGTAGTACAGCGCAGTCGTGAGAGTTAGAGCACCACCATTCTCCAGCGGCGTAATCGTCTGAACCGAGCCCTTACCGAAGGTCTGCTGACCAAGTATGAGCGCCCTTCCGTGATCCTTGAGCGCGCCAGCGACAATCTCCGAAGCTGATGCCGACCCAGAATTGACTAGGACTATAATCGGATAATCAGGCTCAGTGCCCCTAGCATGCGCGAAGAACTTCTGCTTCTGTGCCTCAACTCGCCCATCAGTGTAAACGATGACCCCCTCTTTGAGGAACATATCACTGACCTTAACGGCCTGTGCCAACAATCCCCCCGGGTTATTCCTGAGGTCAAGCAGCAATCCACGAAGTTCAGGCAGGGAGCTATCCTTCGTTAACGCCTTAAGGGCATCTTTGAGGTCATCGGCGGTATGCTCCATAAACTGACTAACCCGGACGTAGCCGAACCCGTCACCTAAGTATCGAGCTTTAACACTACGCACAGCGATCGTGTCACGAACGATAGTCACGTCAATTAGGTCAGAAACCCCCTTTCTACCCAGAGATATCTGAATCGGACTCCCTTTTGGCCCTCTCAAGCGCTTAACAGCATCTACCAGCGAAAATTCCTTGGTAAATTTACCGTCTATCCTGACGATAATATCACCGGTTCTAACCCCTGCTTTCTCCGCTGGCGATCCCTCCATCGGAGCAACCACAACGAGCAAGCCCTCTTTGATTGTAATTTCAATCCCGAGTCCGCCGAATTCGCCTTTAGTCTGAACCTGCAGGTCTTGGTAAAATTCGGGGTCGAGATATCCGCTGTGTGGATCGAGCGTTCCAAGTAGCCCTTTAATCGCACCCTCAACGATCTTTTTATTCTCGATGTCGCTAACGTAATCGCGTTTGACGACGGAGAGGACATCAGTGAAAACTTTAAGCTCTTCGAATAGATTTGATCGACCAGACTCGCGTGCGCTAACTTCCGGCAGATCACGCCCCCCAAAAACAAGAGCTGCTCCGAAAAGCAAACACAAACAACTGAGCAACTTTTCACGAGTTGTTAAACCCGACACCTCGACTCCCTATAGATTCTCGATCAATATCTTTTGTGATCCACACCATTTTGTTTGATGTACACCATTTTGATGCACGGCAGGTAGCCACAGCACCGCTCCGCATCGAAATGCCGTAAGATAAAAATCGCCCGCGATTCTGCCAGTAGAACATCTACTGCTCACTGCAACGGCTACCCGCAGCCTAACTATCCCATTTTTTTGCCAAGCTTGCGCGACCTCTACATTTTCGTAAAATCTTCGGGCCCCGCAAGCCTACCCTCACAGGGTAAACGAAGCAGTCCCAAATAACAAGGAAAATAGGTAATTTTCGCCAAAAAATTCAAATAGCTACCACCTATAACAGCCTCCCAACTAACGGCCCTATGTACCGGCTCTATGGCGGCCATTGACATCAAGCTAAGCAAGATTACTTGGGAGTAACGACAATTTCCTCTTGCCTACTGACGAGACTGCGGTAGCCTTCGGGGGCTCAGTAGTAAAAACGATATAATTTCCTGGGTGGATCTTCATCATGACAGGCACACTTCTCGGTCTCGACATCGGTAGCTCATCAGTAAAGGGGGTCATTCTGGACCTAACTACAGGCAAACCCCTAGCCCAGGCATCCTCACCAGCAACCGAGCTTGAGATATCAGCTCCAGCTCCGGGGTGGGCCGAACAACATCCCGACCTGTGGTGGGAACATGCATGCCACGTGATTGCGGCTCTTCGCGCCAGTAATGCTGCCAGCCTGCAAAGTGTAAAAGCGATCGGCATCGCTTATCAGATGCACGGCCTTGTGCTCGTTGATGACCAAGCCAGAGCACTACGGCCCGCCATCATCTGGTGTGACAGCCGAGCTGTTCCGTACGGTGAACGCGCATGCGCTAAGCTTGGTTCTGATACCTGCCTACGGCAATTTGGCAACTCGCCAGGAAACTTTACCGCAGCAAAGCTGGCCTGGGTTAAGGAAAACGAGCCAGAGGTACTCCGTCAGGCAGCTCATTTTATGCTCCCTGGCGACTATATCGCCCTAAAACTTACCGGCAAGGTTGGCACAACACGCTCGGCCCTTTCGGAGGGTGTGCTCTGGAATTTCTCCAAGAACACCCTTGCTTCTGATGTACTTGATGCCTTCGACCTACCTGCAACACTAGTTCCACCGATCGGAGATAGCGTAGGAGTTTTTGAAGGAGTTCGTCCCGATGTGGCCAGAGAGCTCGGATTGCCACCAGGAGTGCCGGTCACATACCGCGCTGGAGATCAGCCGAACAACGCCCTTGCTCTTAATGTTTTAAGAAGTGGTGAGGTTGCAGCGAATGCTGGGACTTCAGGGGTTGTTTATGGAGTGACAAATCAGCTCGGTGTTGACTTAAGGTCACGGGTCAACAACTTTCTCCACGTTAATAGCACTGCTAAAGACCCGCGCATCGGGGTACTCATGTGCGTCAACGGGACCGGCAGCTTCTATCGCTGGGTTCGCAACACTTTTGCCCCAACTACATCATACGGCGAGCTTAATAGACTCGCTGAAGGTAGCCCCGTGGGCGCTCACGATCTTATCGGCATCCCGTACGGCAACGGCGCCGAGCGCACGCTGGGTAACGCCACGCTGGGCGCATCATTCGATAAGCTGGATCTCAACCGGCACTCCCTTAGCGACGTAATTCGAGCAACTCAGGAGGGTATCGTCTTTGCTCTATGTTACGGCGTAGAGATCATGCAAGGCATGGGGCTTAATCCGACTCGTGTTCGCGCCGGAAATGCGAATATGTTCCAGAGTCCGCTATTCTGCCGCACCTTCACAACGGCTCTCAACGTGCCGCTTGAACTCTACACAACTGATGGAGCTGAGGGCGCTGCGCGCGGCGCTGGTATCGGCGCAGGTCTTCTCTCCTATTCAGATGCATTTGAAGGTTTGCGAAAGGAAGCAACGATCGAACCACACGCTGCTTCAGCTGCAGCAACGCGCGCAGCATACCAGAGGTGGAAGCAGTTGGTAGAGCAAAAACTCGCTCATCAAGTTTGATTTAACAAACACGGGAATATCGTTTACTCACCTCGATCCTAGCGGTGAGCGAATGAGTATCCCTTTACAAAGGAGACGTATATGACAAATGCTAAACAGTACCACAGCCTCTGTCGCTGGACCTTCCACGCTGGCAAGGGCGGTTTCGTACCAGGGTCTATAAGGCCTCAATGGGCTGGAGATAAGCTATCGGTGGTTGATATCATCAATCTAATCAATAGCAAGATCCGCCCCCGCTTGCCCAGCAATATTGAGCTGGGCTTCGAGGTTCACTACGACACTGAGATCGACGAGAAAACAGCTCCTGCAGTTGCCGATGCACTGGTCAATGCCAAGATGTACCTGGCCATGATTACCCCGGGTCTTCACTCACATTTAGGCTATGGCGGTCCAGCATCGATGGATCCTGCAGAACGTGAGCATGCTACCAAGCTCAGCTTTGGAACCGTCGACCTGGCATACGGACCACTCAGGAAATCGTGGCATCCAGATCCAGCAAAGGCACCAACACTCGTACTCTGGAACGGATCTTACGGGTATGATTTAGCGACACCTGCGATCAAACAGATGTACCAAAATCTTAAGGAAGCGGTCGCTGCACTCTGCGCCTACGAAGATAAGAAGGGCGCCCAATTGTATATGGGAATCGAACCAAAGCCAAACGAAGGCCACCCATCGATGCTCCTGCCAACCGTAGCTTCAGCACTCCTCTTTTGGAAACGTCTCAAAGAGGAATTCGGCGTAAATCTCGACAAACGCGGGCTAAATAAAGAGTTCGGACACTCTGAGATGATCGGCCTCGATTCGGTTTATGATACCGTTGAGGAGATTGATAACAGCGCCATCACCCACATGCACTTAAACAGCCAAGGGTACAACGATGGAATTACCCTCGGAGGGCCAGGCAAATACGATATTGATCACGGGTTAAAGATCAACGGCATCAATATCGCTATAGCATCACTCGTGGCTGAGGCTGGGTACAATCGCTGGTACGGGCACGATATGCAAGCACGTGCTTACGATAACGAAACGCAAGCGCTTGATCGCGTGCTGCGCAGCATTCTTTCATGGGATGCCTGCCAAAAGGCCGCGGCAGAGATTAATCTTAAAGACATGGCTAAGGCCCTCTCCGTTCGTGAGACGGGTCGCGTCGAGGACATGATGCGCCATGCAGTTGTAAGTGCCAACAAGCATTTCGACACCCTGTATAAGGGATAGGATTGACAATTAGGCTAACGAGTAAGTGGCAGAATTTCGCTCCCGGGATTCTGTCACTTCAATTCCGTCACCAAAATTCTGTCACTTGCCATAATTGGCATTACAATCAATCATGGGGCGTTAAAACCTTTATTCGGTAGTTGCGGGCCCGAGAACGGCGCATCTGCTTAAAATCACTGCGGCTTTTGAATTTTTGGAGGCTTGAACCGTGCCGGCTCCAGGGTTCAACCCTCCAAAAAGTTCAAAAGCCTTGATGCTTTTAGCCACCTGCACCATTTTCGTTCTCCTTAACTGCCGAATTTAGGTTAAATAAATCTCCACGATGTTGTAATTTCCCCGATGTCCGCGCTCAAAGCTCCTATCCCGCCGCAGAGCACAGCACCAACTTTTGTCAACATTAAACTCCGCCCCTGGCAACAGGAGGCGTTTGGGGTTTATCGCGACTGTGTACTGAGACGCGAACGCACAGTGCTCCTTGAAGCCACACCGGGAGCCGGTAAAACCACAGCCGCGCTAGTGCTTGCACTCCACCAAAAAAATAAACAGGGAGCTCGTAGGATCGGCATAGTCGTGCCAACGGCGCACCTCAAGGGTCAATGGGCTCGCGCCGCTCTGGAGCTCGACCTGCACCTCGATAGCTCTTTTGCTAATTCCCGCATCGGTCTCACTGACGACTACGCAGGATTTGTGGTGACGTATCAACAAGTGGCGCAAAAGCCTGACCTCTTTAGACGCCTAACACAGGACTCATGCATTATCCTCGATGAGGTACATCACGCTGGCGATGGACTCTCATGGGGTGATGGGCTTCGTGCTGCGTTCCATGATGCACGATTCATCATCTGTCTCAGTGGAACACCCTTCAGGAGTGACAATTCTCCGATACCGTTTATCACATACGACGATCAGGGATTCAGCGTCCCTGATTACTCGTACCCGTACAGTCGCGCGGTAGAAGATGCAGTCTGCCGACCGACTGCTTTCTTTACCTATGCCGGCGAGGTCGCTTGGCGCGAAGAAGCGGGTGATGTGCGCGCCTGGTTCTCTGATGAACTCGACTACATAGGCCAATCCAGGCGTCTACGTGCCGCTTTAGATCCGGCCAGCGGATGGATTGAGCCGATGCTGAGAGACGCCCATAAGATGTTGGTCAAAACGAGATTTGATCAACCCAACGCTGCCGGCCTACTCGTTGCTGCGGATCAAACCAGCGCACGTCGTCTGGCTAAATTATTGAGCTGCATCGCCAAGACCGAGCCTATTGTTATTCTCTCAGAAGAGCCGGAAGCTGCGCGCAAATTAAAGCGCTTTAGAGACTCTCAGGATCTCTGGCTAGTGGCGTGTAACATGGTAAGCGAGGGGGTGGATATTCCGCGACTACGGGTGGGAGTATACGCCACCACCGTAAGAACCAAGATGTACTTCCGACAATTTCTAGGTCGGATTGTTCGCCGTATCTCCTCCTTACGAACGCTCCAAGTTGCCTACTGCTACCTGCCAGCAGACCCGAGCCTGATTCGCCTGGCAGAGGAGATTGAAGACGAGATTCGTCACTGCATACGCCCTCGCAGTGACGATATCTTCGATAACCGACGGAGTGCGGTCGACAATGACGACCGACCTCAACCTCCGAAATGGGAGGCGCTCGCATCGACAAACTCTGGCCTTACCTCGGTTATCGTTCACGGTAATCAGCTTTCACTGTTTGGGGGACTCGAGCAACATGAGGAGATTCAGCAAGCGGTTACCGAGCGCGTAAATGCCAGGCTTGACGAACGTCGCACGCGTGCTGAGGATAAGGCATTCTTAGTTCAAGAGCTACGGAAGCTTGTAAACTTGCACCACAAGCGTACTAACAAATCACACGCGCAGATACATGCACACTTAAATGCCCTTCAAAAAGTTCGTAGTCAGACTCACTGCACCGAGAAGCAGCTACGAGAGCGCATCGACCTGATGCGCTCAATGCTCTATTAGGGCATCGCAGTTCTCTCTATCTCTAAGAGGCCAAAAATGTGCAGAAGTTACAGAGATAATTAAGTTAACCTAAATTCGGCAGTTAAGGAGCACGAAAATGGTGCAGGTGGCTAAAAGCACA
>CAZZLV010000006.1:15176-26538 GCA_964655155.1 uncultured Bdellovibrionales bacterium | reverse complement strand
ATTTTAGTCAGATGCGCCATTTTCAGGCCCGCAACTGCCGAATTTAGGATTATATGCGCTATTTTCAATCTGAATTCAGGATTATGATGCCCGAATACGACAACGATACAATTACACAGCTAGGGCGTAACTCCGTCCACCAACGCCTACCCGTATTAACTGACCTAATAGCACTGTGATCCGTAAACTCTTGAGAGGTAACACCCTAGCTTTGATTGGGCTCTTTTTAGGCCTATCAGCCGGCGCCGTAATTCTGCTATCAAAACAGTGGCTAGCAAATGAGATCATCAGCGCCTTGGAGGAGGAGGTCGTGGCCTCCTGCGAGTGCTCTTTAGCCTTTGACTCGATATCATTATCCTTCTCAACTCTGCGAGCCCGCGCCCGAAATGTACGAATAGTCGAGAATGGGGTTCCTCGACTCTCCTTTAAAACGATCACTGCAAAGGTCGATCTATCAGAGATTCGAGATAAAAAAATTCATCTGGAAAATCTAATCTTGAACGAAGGCCTGGCGGATGGCGTAGGGCCTGATTCGGTGACATTTCGCTTTATCGATCAACTCACTAAACCTCTTCCGCCAGAAAAGCAACGCCCAGATCGCTGGCGAGTTATCCTTGACCGGCTCGCAATGCGGAACTCATTCCTGCGAGAATCTTTCGGCACAAGTGAGATCTCTGGCTCAGGTGTTTCACTAGAGGTACTGCGCGATGGTGAAAACTTTACTCTTACCCCACGCATAGAGGATTTTCGTTACACATCCTACGGCGAGACACCCGGAGCGCCGCCCCAAGAGCTCTTCCTGGGCCCTCTATCCGGCTCTATCTCGATTGAAGAGGCTGCGACCCTCTTCAAATCGATCCTGCTCGGACGAGACAGGTCGCGTGTTGAGCTAACTGGAGTTGCTGCAGCGGATGACCAGTCGACTTTCTCAGGTAAAAGCTCATTCGAAATCACCACAGACTACATCGGACTCCCAGAGTGGCTTAAAGGGACGGTAAATGGGACAACGACCATCTCAGGAACACTTGGCAGCCCGATTCTGACCGGCACCATTCAGAGCCCCGCATCAGCTCCACTATCGCTAGCTATCCCTTTGGCGTCTCAGCTCACTTTCCCTAAAGTCTCTGGCGGTCTAATGATCGATGTTAATCACGGAGATCCAGTTGTTACACTCTCTAACCTAACAGCCACTAATGGACAGGCCACTCTCTCTTCTACAACACCGCTCACTCTCTCTGATACAGGTTTAAGCGCTGGCTTCACAGTTTCAGTTCCGCATTTCGAATATGGCCCATTTGGAGCAACTAAAGCGCAAGCCCATATAGCTGTATCTAAGCAACCAACTGGCCTCTTGACCAATATCATGATCACTGCTGACGACTTACTCATGCAAGGCTTCTCGCTAGGCCCCAGTCAGGTTCAGGCGCGGATTACAAATGAGGCAGTTGAGCTCACTGCAGAGACAACTAACCGCGACCAGGGCTTACTGGCCTGGCAGGGCACGATCGATCTATCAACCCCGGACGCAATACTAAAGCAGGGCCTGCTCACCCTTTCCGAGTACCGCTATCCCCTTTCTCTACCGGTATCCAAGGATACCTTGGGGCCGATAGCGCTCACCTCTAAAATTGCGCTGCGCGGCCCGCTTAGTCTAACAAGCCTGCGTGCCGATGGCGAAACAATCGTGCACTTCCCTGCCCTACATGACAGCTATCCACTATCTGGAAGGGCCACCCTCAAGGATGGAATTTTGAAGGTGTCACTCCCGAACTCTCCTGTCAAAGGTAGCGCTGAACTCACTATAGATTTTGGAAAGAATCAGGAAGGCAAGCTACGCTTCTCTCAGCCAGTTATTAAACTCAAGGAACTACTTGGGTATGAGGATGAATGCAGCAAGTTTGGAGCAACTTTGGGTTACAACTTTCAACTGAGACAGATCCTGGGCGGCAGTGGTGAGCTCATCGTGCATTCTCTAGCTATCGGCTGTTCACCCTACTCACTATCGCTCCCAGCTGAGTCGCGCATACCCTTAAAAAATGGTGCTCTGCAACTTAAGAACATCTCACTATCGACCCTCAATAGCTCGCTAGAGCTCGGTGGCGAGGTAGGTATCGCTAAGGGCTTCGACATGTCTGCCAAGGGGCGTCTCGAACTGAGCTCACTCCTGCCACTCCTGCCATCTCTTGATGACTTGCAGGGATTACTAAAAACCGACATAAGTCTCCAGGGCCCCCTCGCACAGCCTGCGGCGACCGGAACGGCCCAGCTGATTAATGGTCAGTTTGGTGTTTCATTACCTGAGTTAGGCGGACACCACATCTCTGGCGATTTTGCTCTATCCGGTAAGGCGATTCAGATTAAAAATCTAGCGGGCTCTGTGAACGGAGGAACATTTTCCGCTTCTGGAACCCTCCTGCCGTTTGAACCAACTAATTCCTCGCTGCGTACTGAGCTGCGCGGAGTTACCATAGAACCAATTGAAGATGCAACTATCACCTTCTCTGGGGCTTTATCCCTCGGCACTGGTCAGAGCAAACGCCAAACTCTGGGAGGCACAATCGACGTAACATTTGCTGAAGTGGCAAAGGACTTCGATATTAACAAAATAATTATGAATACGATCTCTGGATTCTTCGTTCCGACTCGTATGCAGCCTGCTGCGGTAAAGAAGACGGTCGAACTTGATCTAGATGTGACGGTTGCAGCTCCGCGAAATATTTTTATCGTTACGCCATTTTTAAGCGCTGAGTTGAATGCGAACATACATGCTCGTGGCAGCGTCACATCTCCATCACTTGAAGGAACGATGCAGATCTTAAGTGGTTGGGTTGGCCTAAAGGGAAACCGATTTGATATAACCTCAGGGGGGCTAACCTTTAAACCTTACTCCATTATTCCTAATCTTGAAATAGTCGGCGAAGGCAACCTACGTGCCCCAACTGGCGAAAATGTTCTTGTCATACTCGTTGCATCTGGCCCAATATCATCTCCCAAGCTCAATCTCAATTCGGATAGAGGTCTATCGGAGAGTGATTTGCTGTTATTATTGACATCTTCACGACCACTGGCAGAGAGCTCCTTAAAGGGCCGAATGGATTCCCAGTTTGGCGCAGATCAACGTTTCTTCATTTCAGACACATCATTCTCAAGCTTTCGATCATTCTTCAGAAATCTTACACGTCTCGATGTGCTTTCATTTGAGCCTGGTTACAACCAATTTACAGGCACCATAGAACCAGCTGTTGTTGCGCGAAAAAATATATCGCCGCGGCTGACCCTGTTAGGTGAGAGCCTTTTTAGCTCAGTGAGCAATTCAAGAGCAGGCGGCGTGTATTCACTTACTCCCTATCTCGATATCAATGCCTTCTTCCAAACTGTGAGCACACAAAAGAACTCGATACTCTCTAGCGACCTGACATACACCGTATGGTCTGAAGAGTCCCGATTCGTTGCTATCGATATCACCGGTCTGAACCAATTTACTGAGCAATCACTACTTAACGCCGCTCGACTAGGACCATCCTCGAGAGTTGCCAACACACCAGAAAGCCTCACTCTGATTCAGAGCCAGATCGTTTCCTATATGAATGAACAGGCGTACATGTCAGCTTCTGCCTCAGTTACATGCACATCAGGTGACACATTTTGTCATGCATTGCACATTCATATTAATGAAGGTCAGCCATATACGATCTCAAGAGTGCTATTTGAGGGTGATACACTCACTCCACAACTACAGGAGCAAGCGCGCGTTCTTGCTCCAATTAATGCGATCGCCTCATCCTCAACACTGGCTGCTATTGAAAGGGCTCTGGTCATTTCACTGCGCGGTGAGGGATTCATTGCGGCGAGAGTTACCGCATCGTTTCGGCATGAACAGGGCACACACTTATCAACACTGGTAGTTAACTCTGAGCTGCGCCAAGCAATCTCGTTTATTTTCGAAGGCAACACGGCGTTCTCAGACGAGGACTTCCTTAATAGTATTGACCTATTCTCGCGCAAGCGTCCCTTCGGCAACAACACAATTACCTTACTCATACAAAATATAGAGCAGATGTACCAAGAAGCGGGATATCTCTTTGTAAAGATAACAAGCTCTGAGGATCGATCCAGCCCAGACAAGTTGATTTATCAGATTACTATAGATGAAGAGGCTCCAACGCGAGTGAGTGAAGTTTCACTTGCTGGCAACACAGCATTATCTCGGGCGCGGATCCTCAGCCTGATGACTTCAATGGGAATGAAGGATAACATCGCAACATTTGAGCCAAGATACGCAGTGCCTGCGCGCCTTGATGCCTTACGAGATGCTATCACCTCTGTGTATCATCACGAGGGGTATCCTAATTCAAAAGTCACTTACGAGATAAGAAAAGAAGAGAAATCTAACGCCCTTAAAGTCGACTTCACGATAGTTGAAGGGGAGCCTCAGCTTGCGTCAATAGGCGGCGTGGAAGGATACCCTAACGAGCTAATACTGCCCAAACTGACCTTTCAACCCACCTCTCTGCCGCGGATTAATATCTATGCTGACCTTATTATCTCTTCTCTAAAAGACGAGGGGTTCCTCTCTCCGGCAGTACTGACGAACCCATCCAACGATTACAAATCGATTACCATGATTGTTGAGCCAGGGCTGCGCACGATTGTGGAATCAGTTGCGTACGAAGGGCTTGTTGCAATCGATCAAAGTACCGCCTCCCGTGTTACAGCTATCAAGCCAAAAGCCCCGATGCGTTCGGATGATATTAACCGCACAAAACGTGAGCTGCTTAAGACTGGACTTTTTTCGCGGGTAGAGGTGTTGCCCCATGATGGCGCTATGGATAGTCCCAGCGAAGCTATACTGATTCGAGTCGTAGAACGTCCACTCCAAACCCTCGAACTTGGGCTCGGAGCCAACTCTGAGTTCGGACTACATACCTTCGGAGAGGCAACAAACAAATCACTATTTGCGGATGGTCGTGCCCTCTCGCTACGAGTTGATACGTACTTCGATCAGGCTCAGATTAACCCAAATGGCTCAGGGCTCATTAGCCAGGGTTTTACAAATCTGCGTTACCTCGACCCTGCTCTCTTTGGCTCAGACTATACCCTCAACGAGGAGGTTCGCTACCAAAGGCAGGAACTAAGCACTCAGGAGTTCAATATGGATCGACTACTCATCGGTTCATACCTATTTCGTCAGATGAGCACGAAACTGGCCATGTCTGCCGGACACTCTTTGGTATTTGACAACTTACAAGACGTTACTCCAGGAGCGATCATCTCTGACCTTGATGACGGCTCAGTGCGCCTGAGCTTCCTCTCTGGTGTAATCAAATACGACAAACGAGACGATCCGCTAATTCCGCGCTCTGGATACACTGCTACCCTTGAACCCAAGCTAGCATTCGTGGGAATCGGCTCTCAGGCTAATTTTGGCTCCCTTGTCGCTAAGACGACTGCCATCCTGCCGGTAGCCAGCCCAACATCCCGTTATTATCTGGGTTTGGGCCTGAGTGGAGGCCTGGCTCAACCTTGGGGCTCTACAGATGAAATACCTATCACCCAGCGATATTATCTTGGCGGACGCACAACTGTTCGAGGTTTCCGCGAGAACTCACTCGGCCCCCGCGGGTCTGACGGCGCCGTCATCGGTGGTGATAGGATGATATCTGGAAAAACACAGCTTCAGTATCTAGCCGCAGATTCACTCAGTACTCACATCTTCTTTGACTTCGGCAACGTGTTCCTACAGAACCCTGTATTTGCGCGAGACGATCTACGAACGAGCATCGGGATTGGGTTCCAGTACCTATCTCCAATCGGACCAATTGGATTTGACGTCGGCCATCCGCTTAAGGAGCGCTCAGGCGAGCCCTCTGTGCGGGTTCACTTCTCTGTTGGTAGTATGTTCTGACCAGAAAGGGCGACAACAAAATGTAAACCCAGCCTTATTCATTTTTGAAAAAATTGAATGAAAATTGCTGGGCGAGCGCAATCTTGGCGTAGCCAAGTTGCGCCGTAGAAGACAACAAACTCCTATATGCTCAAGCGTGTGAAATTTGAACCTAAATTCGGCAGTTAAGGAGAACGAAAATCGTGCAGATGGCTAAAAGCACGAAGTTTTGAACTTTTCTTGAGGCGCAACCCTGGCGAGCACCGAACATTCAAAAGACAAATTGATTTTAGTCATATGCGCCATTTTCAGACCCGCAACTGCCGAATTTAGGATTATCTATCTGTACCATTTTCATCCTCCTTAACAGCCGTTTTTAGGTTAAAGTGAAAGCAACCTCTCAGCGAATGCAGCAAATGTAGCGTTAGCTCCTAATTAAGGGACGGCTCAGAAAAGTCAAAAAGCCAGTGTTATTTCAGTCAGATATGCCCTTTTTAGATCTACAGCCGCTATATTTGGCATTCAAATGCCGTACGTGGCCTAAACAAATCCGAACTCTTTCTTCCGTGTTTGCATCCTAGCTCTTTGTAGCCACAAAGCGATGGGCTACCTGTATTTCATTTACGGGTTTAAATTAGAGGTTTAGCAGCGAGGCTCTTATGCATAGTGCGATAGTAATCGACGAAGGCTCAACACAGGCTCCGGCAGCAGATACGGTTCAGATTCTTAGCGACATTAACGCCTTTGCGGACATTCTTGTGGCTAGCACTCGCCAGGCTCCAGAGAACTTCTCGCTTGGTATGTGGATCACCGCAGATTCGATTACGTCAGCTCTTACTCAGGCAGCTGCTATCGCTGCTAGTAAGCGAGTGCTCGTAGTCAGCTCAAATCTGGCATTCAATGTCACCGACCTTCCGAAACTGGTGCCTGAGATTGAAAACAGGAGTTTGAGTGAACACATCATTGTTGCTCTAGGTTATCAGGATGAGTCGATTGATATGCCTGAGATAAGGCCTGAATCTATCGTAATGGCTCTTCAGAGGTACGATTATTTTCCCTTCTTGTGCGTTTCTACAGCGCGCAATACCCTACATCACGTCTGCTCAAACTCGCCAGAATCTGCAGCCGAAATTCTCACCATGAATATGATACAATCCATATCTGATGGTGATTCAGTGCGAATATCATCCACAATCAGGCCGATGGTAAGACCGGAGACTGTAAAAAATCTGTACTCTCTTTCCAATTCTGCCAAAGCCCGTTGCTTACAAGCAGCTATCGATGGTCTCAACATCGAGGAGCTCTTTCCTCAACACAACTGGAAAGACTTCAGCAAGGAGAGCGCTGCTGCCTCATACCATTCGCTCGCCGCTCTTTTTCTCCGTTTTCAGGATCCAGACGCTGCGGCTCAGTGCCTTGCATGCAGTGAAAAGCTCGAAGAGAGTCCGCGATACTTCGCACTCCAAGGTATGATTCAGCAGGCTCAGGGTGAAACGTTGGGTGCAGTGGCTAACCTAGTTTCAAGTCTCCAGTGCTATGAGGCGCGTAAAACTGCTGACGGTAAGCACTACCTCAGCTTTACGCCAAGCAATCTTGAGGTAATTAAAACCCGTTTGACAGAGGGTTTGGATGCTCTTAATAAACGAGATAACACTCGGGCACTAGCATCTTTCTCAGATGCCGTCTTTAGCTTTGATAGTTTCTACTCTGATTACGGAGTGAGTATTCCGGAACCCCGCAATCAGATGGTACAACAACACGCCAAAAGCAAGGACTCCGGCGACTATAGTGAGTGACATCGGCATTAGCTAAAGGTAACCGTTTAGCTGTTTAACAAGTTGCTATTCACTATAGCGTTTTCAAAAAGTCCCTATCGATATAGCAGCTTTTTGAAAATGCTACCGATGAGCGGACGCGAGTCAAAATAACAATCTATAGTGATTGAGAGCAAAAGCCTTGCCAGTTTTACTGGCACGGACTTTTGCAAATCACTATAGCGTTTTCATAAAGTCCCTATCGATATAGCGGCTTTTTGAAAACGCTATCAATTCGCGGACGCAAATCAAAACAACAACCTATAGTGATTTACGGCAAAAGTTTTGCCAGTTTTAGTGGCACAGATTTTTGCAAATCACTATAGTGCTCACCGTGGATAAACGGCCATATCGCGGCAGCTAAAATAAAACGCCAGTCAGATCTCCCTTTTGACCCTTAACGGATTGCACGTTAGACTACAGAGGGCTGGATGCTCAGCAGTGACACGGACTTTTGCAAATCACTATAGTCCGGAGATGTTTTATCCTAAAAAGAGCAGTCAAGATGGACTAAAATGGTGCAGGTGGTTAAAAGAACGATGAATTTTGAACTTTTCGGAGGCGCAATCCCTGGCACCGTCAGGGTGAGCACCGAAAATTCAAGAGCCGCTGTGATTTTAGCCAGATGCGCCGTTTTCGGGCCCGCAACTGCTCTTTTTAGGTTTATTTAGCTATTGGCTTCACGTGATTCAAATTTTTGCTTCTCTCGGACTCCTTCTGCTAGTTCTTGGGCTCTCTGGCGGTGCCTGGCACTTTTGGGAAAAAGTGGGCGACCCCGTAATCCCAGCCGGACGATACTTAGTAGTTGCAGGTTTACTGTGCGCCGGAGCATCTGCGTTGGTGTCTTACCTGCGAGGTCACAAATGGCTAGCTAAGGAGTACTTTACCGACAAACGCATATGGGCAGCCGGGCTACTCGCCATCTTTTTCTCGGATTGGCTCGTCCGCCCTTGGGGGCTATTTAAAGGCCCAACTATCCGAGGAGAGCTGCTACTTGCCGGCTTCATATGCTATCTGCTTCTTGCAAAGCGTCGCTGGATCCGCTTTTTCTCACTTTGGCCACCGATAGTGGCCGCACTACTTGTATGGTCATTCCAATTAGCTTCTAAAGGCGCGCTTCTCTTCTCAGATGACCATGCCATGTTTCTGTTTAGACTGAAACTTCTGCGTGAAAATTTTCCATCAATCCCATTTTGGTCTCCGCTCTGGAATGCAGGTTTTGATGCCAGAGATTTTTTTGCAACAGGCGCCCTTAATGCTTATTTTATAGGGGCTCCGCTACTCTATCTCGTTCCAGTAGAGACTGCGTATCCTGTAATAGTATGCATAATTATGTGGGCGCTTGCTCCTGCATGCGTTTATGCTGCCTGCCGAATTATTGGACTTCCCCCAATCACCGCAGCGCTTTCAACAACGCTCTCATTGTGCTCCGGGCTCTTTTGGTTTCGCTGGTCACTTAAATATGGCACTCTCGGTTTTATAACAAGCGCAGCTCTATTTCCTCTCACTCTCGCATTAGCTGTCCGATTTATCAAAGAGGCTAAGCCATCAATAGTGTGCGGTGCAGCCCTCTGTGTTATTGCTACACTGATGCTTCTTTGGTCTCCTTCTGGTATCGCAGCTCTGCCGATGCTGTTCGTAGCTCTGCCGCAGATGCCGCGGCTCGTTCGCTCCAAACATCACATAGTCGCCCTGGCGGTAATTATTGCATTGAATCTTCCATGGATCTGTATGATGTGGAAGGTGTCGAGTGTTGGTCGCTTCTTAAACTCGCACACCGAAACGCTAGCTTCTACAAAACCAACAAGCGCCGTTGATTCCAACACCCACGCGTCTGCGACGAATCCACCTACAGCCGTTAATGCTGCTACATATCGTCACAAAGGTGGCTCAATTAGCTTAAAGAAAGCTCTAGCCCATTGGCAGAGCAATGCCGCAGCTCTGAATCCATTAATTGTAGTGCTAGCGATTCCTGCGTTGGTTGCATTCTCAAGTATCGCCAGACCCTACATTATTGCGGTAGCAGTATGGCTTTTTCTCTTGGGAACTGTGGGTGTATCGCTTAAACCACAATTAGAACTTGATCGTATGATTGTACTTGCCTCAATCGTTATAACGATACCGATAGGTCAATATCTGACGCAACTTTTTGCTGTGGCTGGTCGTGGTCGCTCCTGGAGACTCGCCGCAAGTTGTGCTGGAGCCTTCTTAATTATTGGTCCTTTTGCGGCGACATCGGTGGTTCTCAATCGCTCTGACGATACATATAGTTTTGCGGACAAGGAAGTAGCTTCTCTAGTGCGCGCCATATCCAGCAACGCCGCGGGTGGGCGGGTGGTATTTAGCGGATGTGTGCTCCATCAGTTAAGCGGTGGACACCTGGCTCCTCTGCCGATTTGGTCAAAAACACCGATGGTCGCTTCAAGTTACGCTCACAACATTTGGAAGTACCAACAACCTATCCCGGAATCACTCTTAGCACGTGGGGACTCGGGGGTTCGTGAGTTCTTTGATCTAATGAATGCTTCGTTAGTCACAGCGCATGAGCCTCCCTGGATAGAATACTTTAAAACACGGCCCTCAGAGTACGAACAGATCTGGAGGGGGAGTGATTTTTTTGTGTTCAAGAGAGTTAACTACACCCCAACGTACACAGTACGCGGAGAGCTCGATAATCTTACCTTTACATCCAACTCTATCTCTTTTACTCCGAATACCGATTCACTGGTGCTAAAATTTAGGCACTTCCCATTTATTGAGAGCTCTTCTTGTAAACTGCAAGCCGCGCCATCAATTGTGGGATTCAATCTCATATCGCTCTCCGAGTGTGCCCCTGGCACACGCGTAACAATTCAGAGCGTCTCTCCAGCACGCCGTCTATTTGGAGACGCATAATGCGTAGCAATAGAAGCAGCACGTCTCAAAAGGTAGCCATTTCTCTTGGCCTGCTGATAGTGATCTGTATAGTACTGTTTGTTGTATCACTCATGGAATCAGTTGCTCTGGTGGGCGATTTCCGAAAAAAATCATGGTTTCCATTGGTAAATCTTAATCATAATGGCTTCCACGCATGGCGACTGGATTCCCTAACGCGCATCGCTTCTGAATTATTGCCCAATTACAACTTTGCAGAGCGTCCGCTTATCGGCGCGGTTGTACTAGCACTTGGCACATTCATCTTTATGATGCGCAGCAGCTCCTTAAAACACTCCTGGCAACGAGCGCCTTACGTTGCAGCTGCTGTAGCTCCGACACTCACCCTTGTCATCTTGGGCCTCGATCCGGTGGTGATCGGGTGCGTCGCTTGGATCCCTCTGTTAGCCATGTGTGCTTATCTGGTGATGATAAGCGATCGACAGGCGCTTCCGCTCATGGCGCTAACACTGATAAGTATGCAAGCAGCCTTAAGTTCAAACCAGGCTGGCTTCATTGGTGCGGCCACTGCAATGTGGCTGGCATATCTCTTGGCTATTTCAACCTCTGGTAAACCAATCCGGGTAGCTACTACATGTCTCCTGGCCATTGGTCCGGCCATAGTAGTAACTCTGACCGCTCCTATTGCTGAGATGCCCAGCTACCCTAAATCGGCCCACGTCCTTCCATTTGATGGGTTGTACGGCACACTGCGTCCTCTAATCGGGCCAGCTTACCCGTTTGATACACT
>CAZZLV010000006.1:0-15076 GCA_964655155.1 uncultured Bdellovibrionales bacterium | reverse complement strand
GGCTTAAGCGCTTGGCTGACAGCTATAAGTCTTATCTTGACCCTCGGGGCAATTAGCTTGATCCCGTTTATACTGTGCGTTTCGTGGATAGCAGTGTACGGTTCGACCGCCATACTGAACCCGATCCTTCGTACTACCGGCGTCGTCACTGATGAAAAATTACGCCCACTGGTTCTTTCACCTTCCGCAGCTATCTTCCGCTCTATGGCGGAGTCAGGCCTTAATATCACCCAGCAAGTAGATTCTATCCGAGAGGCCGCTCGTATTCCGGAGAAAGAGAGTCGCGAACTAGGTCTGCAGATTGATATGCAACCGGTGGCGAGCCGGGCTGCACTGGAACAAGCTCAAGCAACAGAGAGTGCTTGGCGCTGGTCTACTAGAACTGGAGCTCAAAGGGGAAATGAAGTTCTTACGGTTCGGTTGAACACCCCACGTGAGGTGCGTGGTATAGAACTAGACCCTGGCTCATACTTCACCGATTACCCACGAGGTCTACGAATAACCGGGGGTGCTTGCGATCAAGCAAATGCAGCACCGATCGCTGATTTCCCGCTTTGGCAAGGCTCACTCCACGTAATACAAAAGGGAATTCCGTACTACTCACCCGCAAATGAAGTACGAGTAGTGTTTCCAGCACCAAAAACTGTTTCATGTATCTTTGTGCATCAAACAGCCAAAGCCTCGTTTGATTGGTCAGTGTCGCGGGTACGACTATTAATTGACTAGCAGGCAGAGCTTATCCTGCCAGCCATGCCCATAGTGCCATTTTTAGGTCAGATCTGATGCCCCATCTTATCGCGCTTAGTTGCCAGATATCCATGGCTACATGGATCGGGAGAAGCCAAGCTCGGGATGCGCTCCACGACGGTAATCCCGAAGCGCTCCATGGTGGCAGTCTTTTGTGGATTATTCGTCACTAAACGGATCTGCTGCAAACCCATAGCTCTCAGGATATGCGCTCCAACAGCAAAATCACGCTCATCGGCTTGAAAGCCAAGCTCGATATTAGCCTCTACGGTGTCACGCCCCTGATCCTGCAAGGCATACGCTCTTAGTTTGTTCTCCAATCCGATTCCGCGACCCTCTTGACGAAGGTACAGCACAACTCCTAACCCCTCCTGAGCAATTAAACTGAGCGCCCCCTGGAGCTGGCCTCCGCAATCACAACGACGGCTCCCAAATACGTCACCGGTTAGGCACTCCGAATGTATGCGAACCAGAGGCGCATACGAAGTCGGTGCGCGCTTAAGATCACCCCTGACGAAGGCGAGATGCTCCTTATGCCCTGCATCATCAGCAAAAACATGGGCCGAAAAATCTCCAAGATCAGTGGATACCGGCGACACCGAGAGACATCGCACCGCGATCTCATTACGGAGTCGGTAGTCTCTTATCGCCGCGATCGACGTTACCGCCATTCCGTGTCTCGCCGCAAAGGCCAGCAGATCATCGCCGCGCGCCATCGTTCCATCCGGCTTAAGTACCTCGCACAATACGCCAGCTGGCACCATCCCAGCCAACCGCGCCAAGTCTAGGGCTCCTTCAGTATGACCCTCACGTCCAAGAACACCCGCCTCGTTTGCTATCAACGGAAATACATGCCCAGGAGTTATGAAGCTATGCGGGGTAGCACTAGGACTAATCAGAGCTTTAATAGTCTTAGCCCTGGCGGCTGCAGTAACCCCAGTGAAAGCCACCTCGCGTGCATCGATACTCACTGCAAATGGGGTCTGAAATGGTGAGTTGTTGGTACTAACCTGATATGGCAACTCAAGATCCAGCGCCAATTGCTCTGAGATGCTTACACAGATCAACCCACGCGCCTCCGTCATCAGAAACGCTATAACCTCAGGGGTCACAGCTTCTGCGGCTATAATGACATCCCCCTCGTTTTCACGCTTTTCGTTGTCTAGAACGATAACCGGCTCACCCCGTCTAAATCGATCAAGCACCTCAGTGAAGTGATGATATGCACTCAATTGAGCGTTCTCAGTTTTGAGGGAATCGTTAATCGCCATATCTTGCAAAACTATGGCTCAGTGCCGCTACCAGCTTGTGAGTTAGAACCCAGGCTCTCTAAGGTATCAACGAACTGACTAACATCGGAAAATTCACGATATACCGAGGCAAATCGCACATAGGCTATCTTATCGATCTTGCGTAGCTCGTCCATTACCAGCTCTCCGAGCAAGCGACTCTCAACCTCCCTCTGACACAACTCCTGGATACGCTTCTCTATCGCCTCTACCGCCGCGTCAATAGTCTCCATGCCGACAGGTCGCTTCTCACATGCCCGCCGCAAACCGCCACGAATCTTCTCTCTATCGTAGTTCTCTCGGCTACCATCCTTTTTAATGACCACCGGAAAAACTAACTCTATCCGCTCAAAGGTTGTGAAGCGGTAGCCACAATCACCGCACTCGCGTCTTCTGCGAATAGCGCCACTGTCACTGCGTGAATCAGTAACAGAGGTTTTATCCGAACTACACTTGGGGCAGTACATATGCGACCATCTCTCTTCTCCTAGTGTGGTTAATTACCATTGTTATGACACAAGGCGATGCTTATAGAGCGGGAACTGACGACTAAGCTCTACTACCCCCTCACGCACAGAAGCTAACTTTGCTTCGTTGTCAGCATGCGCAAGAGCCTCAACGATAAAAGCCGCCACCTGCTGCATCTCTGCCTCACGCATACCGCGTGTTGTCAAAGCCGGAGTACCCAAACGGATCCCACTACAAACTGCAGGCGGTTGTGGGTCAAATGGCACTGTATTTTTATTGCCCGTGATCCCTACCTTATCACATGTCTCCTCAGCTACCTTTCCGGTGACATTCATCGGCCGCAGGTCTACTACCAACAGATGACTATCCGTACCACCTGATACCACTTGAAGTCCCTGCTTAATCAGGGCATCTGAAAGTGCCTGAGCATTCTTAACAACCTGCGCTGCATAGCGCTTGAAATCAGGCGCTAGCGCCTCACGCAGCATCACCGCTTTGGCCGCTATCGTATGCATGTGCGGACCACCCTGCAAACCCGGAAATACAGCCTTATTAATCGCTTTCTTGTGAGCCTCACGGCCCATAACCATGCCGGAGCGAGGCCCGCGCAGAGTCTTGTGGGTTGTAGTAGTAACGATATCAGCAAACGGCACTGGCGAGGGATATGCGCCCCCTGCAATGAGTCCTGAATAGTGGGCGATGTCGGCCATCAGAACGGCTCCAACCTCATCTGCCACCTCGCGAAAAAGCTTCCAATCTATCTTGCGCGAATATGCTGTAGCGCCAGCAATAATAAGCTTGGGCTTATGCTGCCTAGCCAACGAACGCACCTCATCTGGGTCAATCATGCAGTCAGACTGACGCACTCCATATCCCACCACTTTGTAGTGGCGGCCTGAGAAGTTAACTGGACTGCCGTGCGAAAGATGCCCACCATGATCCAACCGCAAACCCATGAACGTATCACCAGGTTTGAGGAATGCCTCAAAAACTGCCTGATTTGCCTGAACACCCGAATGTGGCTGAACGTTGGCAAAGTCTGTGCCAAACAGCTCGCATGCGCGTGAGCTGGCGATATTCTCGACCTCGTCAACGACGTGGCAGCCCCCATAGTAACGCCTACCAGGCTGCCCTTCTGCGTACTTATTGGTCAGCACCGAGCCCATCGCTTCAAGTACCGCCTCGCTCACAAAATTCTCGCTTGGAATCATCTCAAGCCCGTACTCCTGGCGCTCTGTTTCGCGCTGAATCAACGTATAAACATCGGGATCTACACTTTTCAGATTGCGCTTGCGGGACTCATAAGAATCGTCGGTGAATGTCATTGCGAACTCCTTAATATGTGCGACTCATGTGACAAAAAAGGGCCCACAAAGGGCCCTCAAAGCATACCAGATTATCCCCTGTTTCAGGACAATCCGTATGCCTATGCTTGTTTTGCAAGGATGTACTTAGTTACATCATCCACTGTCTGTATCTTCTCGGCATCCTCATCTGGGATCTCCATATCGTATTCCTCCTCAAGAGCCATGATGAGCTCTACGATATCGAGCGAATCAGCGCCAAGGTCCTCAATAAAAGATGCCTGAGGAGTAACCTCCTCAAGGCTGACACCTAGCTGCTCTACGATAATCGACTTAATACGCTCTTGAATCTCCTCAGGTGTTGCCATGAAAAACACGTCTCCTAAACGTTTTGTTGTTTACAATAAGTATCACGTCTCGACTGTACACTAGCTGGCCCACGACGTCACATTGGTCGTTGATGGTCGTGCGGCGCTAGGAAGCTATCAATATCTCCACTATCCCCCTACCTTTTCTCAAACCACAGGTTTCTCTGAAACCATAGGTGGGAACCCGAGAAGACCGCGAAGCTCTGCCAAAACAGCTTATACCCTTCGAGCGTCAATCAGCTGATTTAATTAGAGGAAGAGGCAATAGTCAAGAGCCTCAGGGTACTAAACATGCAAAGAGGCTGCCGGAATCCACACACTTGGGCCTATATATACTACAAGAGACTAATTTTCCTCATAAAATATGTAGCTGCCGCTACATATACATTCCGCCGTTAATACCAATTACCTGGCCAGTAATGTAAGCAGCTGCATCAGATGTTAGGAAGCCCACCAACTCAGCCACCTCTGCTGCCTGGCCATAACGACCAAGCGGAATGGCTTTCATATGCTCCTCGCGCTGTTTTTCGTTGAGAGCCGCTGTCATATCTGTCTCAATAAAGCCTGGGGTGACAGCATTGACCGTTACATTCCGCGACGCCAGCTCCTTGGCAAGCGCCTTGGTTAAGCCAAGCAGCCCGGCTTTAGAGGATACATACGGTACCTGACCGGCATTACCCATCTCTCCGACTACTGATGAGATATTTACAATACGCCCTGACTTGGCCTTAAGCATCAACCGGGCAGCTGCGCGGCAGCAGAAGAATGCACCATTCAGATTCACACCCAAGGTTGCCAGCCACTCTTCATCCTTCATCCGCAGAACCAAGCCATCCCTCGATATACCTGCGTTATTGACCAAAATATCAAGTCGACCGTGGCGCGCCTTGATGCCATCAAAAGCGTTCTCGACCGCATCGCTATCCTGTACAGCAAATTTTAGAACCTCGCCATCACCACCAACGTTTCGCACCTCGTCCAAGGTTTCCTGCGCGGCCTCTGGTGAAGAAGAGTAATTGACGATGACATACCCCCCCTGTTTGGCAAGTCCTAATGCGATCGCTCGACCAATTCCACGCGATGCTCCAGTAACCAGCGCTATCTTCCTCTTATTCTCTGCCATGTTCTCCACCTACCGATCTCTTTGAGCTCTGTTTTTCATCCTTATCAGTTGCCACCTTCTTTTCAAAGGCCCGCGACCATCCCTGTCCACCATCGGCCTCGACACCGGCATTCCTAACATCCAGCTGCTGCAGCGCACCGTGCAGACGAGCTAAGACACCCTGCCCGACGAAACACTGAGCAACGCGAATGCCATTCATGATCGCCCTACCGGATGATGAACCGTGACACTTAATTGCTATCTGCCCAAGACCAAGGAGCGGCGCCCCACCATATGCCGATGGATCTAGCTTCTCTTTAAACACAGTCCTAAGAACCGGCCGCGCTAGCCACAACCCAACCTTTCCCCGTAAGCTTGTTTGAGCAACTGCCTTCATAGAGTCGGTTACGAGCCCAACACAACCTTCCATCGCCTTGAGCACAATATTCCCAACAAATCCATCACAGACCACAACATCAACTACATCTCGTGCAATGTCGCGCCCTTCGACATACCCGATAAAGTTGACCCCCTCAAGTTCAGACAACATCATCGCTGCCGTGCGTATAATGTCATTGCCCTTGGCGAGCTCGGTGCCATTCGACAGCAGGGCTATCCGAGGAGATGCGCACCCCAACGCAGCCTCTGCGTAGTAGTGCCCCATAATTGCAAATTGAACCAGCTGGAATGCTTGGCATCCGGTGTTCGCGCCAGCATCGAGCAGTACCGTTGGAGTTCCGACTAGGCCCTTAGGAATCAGAGATGCTATCGCTGGCCGCGCGATTCCCGGAAGTGTACCGGAAACAAAGACTCCTGCCGCCATGATCGCCCCGGTATTACCTGGGCTCACAACAGCACTCGCTCGTCCTTGTGAAACTAACTCAAAAGCAACTCTAACCGATGAGTCTTGCTTGCCTCTGATTGCTAAGCCAGGAGACTCATCCATGCCTACAACCTGCGATGCGTGGTGCACCGATATCGGCAAACTGCCAGAAGAGTCGTGCGCTTTTAGAAGAGCCGTTAGCTGCGCCTCATCGCCAACCAGAATTACTGATACCCCAAAGTTTCGAGCAGCAGCAACAGCTCCATCAACGACCACTCGAGGCCCATGATCTCCTCCCATCGCATCGACTGCAATCGGAAGAACCTGCGCCTGTGGTGTGGGTTGCTGAGGGGTCACGCTCGTTAAAGCAATAACTACTTACGCCACCGACTTAGTTGCTGCGACTTCCCTGCCCCTGTACGAGCCACAGCTGGAACATGCTCTGTGTGGAACAACTGGCTCAGCACAATTTGGGCAAACTATTGAGAATGAGCGCGATAACGCATGATGAGAACGACGCATATTACGCTTGGATCGAGATGTTCTTTTCTTAGGAACTGCCATAAATCACTACCAAAAAAGTTTACCGGGCTTCTTACAATCGACTTGGGTTCTACCACGCTTTAATCGATCATTTCAACTGTACTACCTTAGTAGCACTGCTTTCGCCGCACCTTCCCTCACCTCAATAGAACCCACAAAACAACAATTTCAAACACTTAGTTATCTCTACCAATCTGCGCTGCCATGAGTTAGCGGATGCGAGACGGTAACGTAAGGATACTTGCTTAGAAAACTTCTAATACACAGCAAGTACGCTCCAAGGAATCCGACAAAAATTCCGATTTCAGTCAACCCAAACGGAATATGGTGCGGGCTCACCTCAGGCATGATTATCAAGTAGCGGTCAAGCCACACACCGGTCATCAGTACCAAGCAGACGACAGCGTATGTAACTCGATTCTTCTTAACATCGCGACTAAGTAGTGAAATAAAAGGTATAATAAAACACATAGGAAAGACGATCCACGCCAGCCCCTTCCAAGGGTACTCACGGGTCCTCAAGATCAACCACTGAGTTTCTTCTGGGAGGTTGCCGTACCACTGCGTGAGGAACTGCGACCAAAACATGTAGCCCCAAAGCATGCAGAATCCCAGATTAAGCTTTCCCAGATCCCAGAACTGCTGGGAGGTAACCAACTCTCCTAAACCTTTATTGCGCTTAGCAAAAAACATCGCCATGAGCGCTAGCCCAGACCACGCAATGTAAATCTGACTGACGAAAATAAAAGCTCCGAAGAGATTCGAAAACCAGACCGGGTTCTGACCCATAATCATCTCAAAGGCGAACAACGAGGTGGTAACAACATACATCAATACGACCACTGGAGCATTTACTGACATCTTTCTCTGAAGTGGAATCACCTCTCGCTCAGCGCCTCTCCAGCCTCGTAATAAAAACCTATGAACCGGTAACGACCACGTCGAAGTATCTTCTGAGCGATCTCTTGCCAAACCAACATCCCCTCGAAGTGACATAGCAACAAAACGCGCCATCAAAAGATAGAGCACGAAGAACAACACCGCAAAGCGAGCATAGACGAAGCCCGGCTGCATCCACCACTCTCGGCCTGGCATCGGGTGCTTGCCCCAGTAGAAGAGGTATTCCCGGCCAAAATAGGTTACAAGAAACATGCAGAAAGCTACTGGTAGGAAGGCCACGTTGGCTTCTGCTATTCGTCTTACGGGAGCACCCCAGGTGGCTCTAACGATCTGCATAATCACCGTCGTCATCACACCGCCCAGAGCTAGCCCCTGGAAGTACACAGCGTTGACGTAGAACGCTCCCCAAGTGTGAGCTGCATCACCCGCTATAAGACCATACGAGAAAACAAAGATACCGACAAACACCATCGCCCAAAGCTTGGTGTAAGTGGAACCGGCCACTACAATTGGCCCTGCATTCACTACCTTCTCGATGTTCACTGGAACCATGTGTACGTGTGACATCTAATATTACCTCAACTAATTAAAACCCTGCTGACTGCGAACGTAATTTACAAGATCCCAATGCTCTGTTGGAGAGAGCTTCCATCCATGACCGGGCATAAGCCGGATACCAAAATGTATCGTTGCGTATATACTTCCATCAGTTCTTGTCTTGTACATGTCCGAGGTAAGATCCGGCGGAGTCTGTAGCGCCTTTTTGCCAACCGAGCCTGGCTCGTATGGCTTCTTACTGATATCACCGTGGCACGGCAAACAGTTGACTGCAAACAGCCGCTTGCCATTAGCCGTAGAGACTGCATTGCCTTTAATCGGATTTATTAAAGCCTCTGCTGCATCACGCGAGGCCACATAATACTGAGACATACCTACCGCAACTGTTCCAGGAGCTTTAGGTCGCATCATTACACCTGTACGCTTCTGGACATTAACCATATCATCATTGAAAGGCAGCGCTCTCGCGTTGTGACTGGTCAACGCACTAATGCACGCAACCACCACTGCAAGAGTAACACCTTGAATCTTACGAGCCATGCTCATGCGCCCCTCACATTCCTTTACAAACTATCTCGAACGTCGACCTCATCCGCTCCGGAATCGATCATCCTCTTCTTCATCTCTTCAACTTGATTTCCAGCGCATGCTACCACCACTCCGAACTTATCATTCGAGAAACGCGGATCGTAACCTGCGGCGCGCAACACAGATGGCAGGCGACAGAAAACAAGTATGGCCATCAAAGTGCCTAATCCTCCAAACAGAATCGTCCACTCGTAGCCCGGCACAAAGAAAGCCGGTATCGATACCACGTTCTTAGCGCTGGTGCGCATCGGCCAATCAAGCGAGCAGAGAATAGCCAGAGCAAACCCGGCCATACAACCTGTAATGGCACACACAAGCGCCACCGTCCTTACTGGACTTTTTTGAGGATAAGTTACCTCCTCAATCTCGTGTCTGGGCACAGGTGAATACATTCGGTACTCTATCTTCGCCGACTGCATCTTTTTCACCGCCTCTAATGCATCGTCCATGTAGGTAAACACTCCCACTACTGCACGACTTGATGACTCAACCATATCAACGCTCCTCACCCATTCTAATGACCTGAACCAATTACCAGACCGTGATCGTGGCCGTGACCACCACGTCGTCTCGGCGGTGGCAGAATCTCCTTAATCTCAGTGATTGCAACCGATGGAAAAAACTTGATAAACAGGGTCATCCACATTCCGAACCATCCAAAAGCTCCCACGGTAATCCCGATTTCGACCCATGAGAAGTTGTATCCACCCCACGCCGCTGGGATAAACTCACGAGTCAATGACTGAAAGATGATGTTAAAACGCTCGAGCCACATGCCTATATTGATAAAAATCGAAAGAACAAAGAGGAATGGGATGTTTGTTCTCAGCGACTTTATCCATAACAGCTGTGGGAATATACAGTTACAAAACGTCATGCCCCAGAATGCAACCCAAAACTCACCGAAAGGTCTGAACCAGAACTGAAAGCGCTCAAATGGGTTATTGCTGAACCACGCCGTGTAGAACTCGGTAATGTAAGAGTAGCTGACTACTCCCGAAGTCAGCAAAATCAGCTTGCTCATAGCATCGAAATGGAACGGAGTAATAAGCCGATGCAAACCGAAGGCCTTGCGCAATGGAATAGCTAGGGTAATCACCATCGCTACCCCGGAGAAGATCGCTCCGGCCACAAAGTATGGGGGGAATATCGTTGCATGCCAGCCAGGCACTATACTCATGGCGAAATCCCACGAAACCACCGAGTGCACGGATACAACAAGAGGTGTTGCAAACGCTGCAAAGATCAGATACGCCGCCTGATAGTGTTTCCATTGTGAGTGACTTCCACGCCAGCCAAGACACGTGACACCGTACAGCGCCTTCCTAAACTTAGTTGTTGCGCGATCCCGTGCGGCTGCTATGTCTGGTATCAGACCTACAAAGAAGAAGGTTGCCGAGATCGTAAAATACGTTGATACCGCGAAAACGTCCCAGAGCAATGGCGAGCGAAATTGCGGCCATAGCGCACGTTGATTCGGATAGGGCATCAGCCACAACGCGTACCATGGGCGACCCAAGTGAATAATCGGGAAGAGTCCCGCCGTCATTACCGCAAACACCGTCATAGCCTCTGCCAACCGATAAATCGGCTGTCTAAAAGCCGCACGGAAGAGGTACAAAACGGCAGAAATCAGTGTGCCTGAATGAGCGATACCCACCCAGAATACGAAGTTGGTAATGTACGTACCCCATCCGATTGGATGGCTCTTCCCGGACTCACCAAATCCGCTCCACATCTGATAAAACCAGCACGAAGCACCAATAGCCAGGAAGAAAAGACAGGTAAAGAGGAGTAAGAACCAGCCCGTTCCCGGAGGCTCTAACATCTTAAGCACCGTGTTATTTACCTCTGCATAGGTAACCGGCGTCTCTGAATCTGCTGCATGTTCACGCTGGGTATGTTCCATAATTCCCGTCTCTTGAAGCTTATGCCTTGTATCGGATATCGTTTAGGTAGCTGACTGAAGGTTGTGTATTCAAATGGTGATCAAGCACTTTGTACGCTCGCTCACTCTTTGCCGCCTTACTCACCCTACTGTTTGGATCCTTCAGGTTCCCGAACGTTAGCGCCTGAGTTGGGCAGGTCTGCACGCACGCTGGCGTCACATCGCCATCTTCGACTAGCCTGCCTAGGTCTTTGGCTACATCACGCGCTTCAGCAATACGCTGAACACAGAAAGTGCATTTCTCCATCACCCCTACCGTTCGCTTCGTTACGTCAGGGTTAACCTGCCAATCAAGCAACTCGGGCCACTCGTACTGGAACCAGTTAAACCGACGCACCTTATAAGAGCAGTTGTTTGAGCAATAGCGAGTGCCTACACAACGATTGTAGATCATCGCATTCATCCCCTCTTCGTTGTGATATGTCGCGTAAACTGGGCAGACCGGCTCACACGGAGCATTCTGACAGTGCTGGCACATCATCGGCAGGAAGCTGACCTTGAGCTCCTCACCGCCATCATCTGTTGGTATCGAGTCGTAGTAACGCTCGATACGGATCCAAGACATCTCACGCCCCTGAGACACCACCTTCTTACCAACTACTGGAATGTTATTTTCTGCGGAGCATGCTACAACGCATGCTGAACACCCGGTGCACGCCGCAAGGTCAACGGCTAGACCCCACTGGTACAGTGGATGCTCGCGCTGCTGATACATCTGTTTTGGCTCGTGATGTGCCCCCCCGTGATCTGCCCCACCGTGATGTGCCACACCGTGGCCTGTTTCGTGGCCTCCACCATGAGCTCCTCCATGCACCTCTCCCTGATCCTCACCATGTGCATGCGCAGTAGCACCAGCTGCTCCAGCTACAATCATCGTAGTGCGTGCCAACTCTCGGTTCTCCTGCGAGGCGAAATCCTGCACTGTTACCAATTTGCCCGATCCGAGCGCTCGCTTTAGGCTTACTCGCGTTCCAGTTAGCACAATCGCGTCTGCCCCCTTAGCCAACTCCTTGCGCAGCAGACCGTAGATACTACCGCTGCCCTCCGCAGCGCTTTTGGCGAATCGGCCATAAGCTGAGTGCCCCTGGCCGATCGGAACAGCAACAACCCCCCTGTGGACATGCTCCGTGATATAAGCTGGAACGTGCACCTCTCCATCGGCGGTGCGGAGAATGACTGCATCACCTTGCGCCACCTTAAGAGCCTTTGCCGTATCAGGATGAATCTCAGCCCAGGCACCCCAAACCGCCTGAGTAATCGGGTCTGCCAATTCCTGGAGCCACGGCCTGTTCGCAGCACGCCCATCGAACGACTTCACCGACGGGAATGGATAGAGTGTCAGAGATTCATCACTCCCGTGGCTAGCCGCTACGCCATACGACATGGAGAATACCGCTGGGTTAATCGCCCCAGTGTTTCCAACCTTGCTCGAAGCTTCAGTTGCAAAGGTACCGCCGTGCTCGAGACTGCTCATCCAGAATTTTTCAGCATCATTCCCTACCCTGATGCCGCAGGCCTTGAGATAGCCAGACTTTACAAAAGCATCGAAGGTCTTGATCTCTCCACTACTGCTATCAGCAGCCAAAGTCTTCGAAGCTATCGCTGCTACATCCAATAAAACATCGCCAAAGCTCTTGGTATTGAAGATATTTCGCATTGAGGGCTGCAAAAGGCTGATTGAGCCATCGGGCAATTTGACGTATCCCCAATCCTCCAAACTTGTGTGCACTGGCAGTACAAAATCAGCCAGCTCTGCTGTTTCGTCTAAGTGACTCGATAGCGCCACAAAGAGACCTGCATTTTTTCCAGTACCCTCGCCCTTCAAACCTACTTTATTGGCAGCGTAACCAAAACCAAATGCTGCTGGGAAAGTGAACTGTGGATTAGTATTGTATGTGATCAGCAGATCCACCTTGCCCTGCTGCATATCCTCAATGAGTGTTGCTACTGCTTTAGCTGAGGACTCTGGTCTCTTCATGGCTGAGACGTCGACCGTCTTGCCAACGTTGCCGAGCATTACATTCAAAATATTTACTGCAACCATCAGAGGCATCGGGTCCGCTGTCTGGGTTGCTGCGCCGCCCGCTAGAACCAGAGAGCTTTCTGCGTCTGCAAGGTATTGCGCTACCAAGAGCAACTTCTCTGCTGGTACGCCGGTCTGCTGAGAAACCGACTCAACTGTAATACCGGATGCCATCCTAGCCGCCTTCGACCTAGCATCCTCACTGAGTCCCTTGCCGCGTCCACGCTTGAGCAACTCGCTAATTAAGAATAGCGCTATTCTAACCTCAGAACCAACCGCAGACTTAAGCCATAAGTCGGCATTTGCCCCGGTCAGCGATAGTCGCGGCTCTACATGCACAAAACGAAGTGGCGCTGCTGAGCGCCTCGAATCGGCCCACTGGCGAGCGTATCCTACAGGGTTCCCCCAAGTCTCAAGGAAATCAGCCCCGAAGTTAAGCACTACCTCAGCCTTGTCGATAACAAAGGTAGGTATACCAAAAGACCCGTACACCAACTCCGAAGCCTTGGCCACAGCCACTGGTTGCGTTGGATCCCACACCACATGAGTAAAACCTAGCTGTGAGACGAATGAATCGACTAGGTCTGCCTGGGCGGACGTTAGGTCACCTGTCAGCAGTACCTTCTTATTTGATGCTTTGTTTATAGCATCTCCTATCTTGCCGTAGGCATCGTCCCACGATGCAGCCTCGAATACAGGAGCCGTTGGCGCAGTCAACCTATCTTTTTCTAGACGCTGGCTCGTTCTCTTCTGAGGTTCTCTAACTCGATCTGGATCGTACAATGACTGCAACGATGACTGGCCGAGGGCACAGAGACCTCCACGATTTACAGGACTGTTTGGATTACCCTCAACTTTGACAGCCCGTCCCTCTCGAGTTCTAACGCGGATACCACACCCCGCTGAACACTCAGTGCACGTTGAGCTGTACCAAACTGACACGCCCGGAATCTGCTCCGGATCTGGCTTCACGTAGGGAAGTATCTTTTGATCCGCTGGGCTAGCGCACGCCGCTGCTCCGGTGGCCGATGCTGCTCCCAGAGCCTGCAGGAACCGCCGCCGCGAAATCTGAACCAACGAACCTTGCGACCCGGAAGCCAACGACTCCCCTGCTCCCCGTTGGCCAGCGTTCAACTGAACAATATCGCCTTCCATCTTTAACCTCTACTTACACTCTGAAATTAATCAAATCCTTACGAGCGTTACCCTTCAAGCGTTCCCCTACAGACGTCTATCTCTTGAAGCTAACGATGTCCGTGACAAGCCAAGCAGTCGATGCTGGCACCCTTCTCGCGATGGCAGCTTATACACCACCCCATCTTCATGGAAGATACTCGCTCAACCTGCTCCATTTCCGGAATCTGGCCGTGGCACTGATCACAGGAAACACCAGCCTTTACATGCCGCTTATGATTAAACTTGAGGTAATCAGGCATCACGTGAACCTTCACCCAAGGAATCGGCTCTCCGCGGTTGTAGTAATCTTTGAGCTTCTCTATATCTTTTTTGCCCTGCTCACTCTTGCCTGCAACAAGCGCCCCGTGGCACCCCATACAGGTCTCCTCCTCAGGTATCGCTGCATATGAAGCCTTACTAACAGACCAATGACAGTACTGACACTCCATCTTGTTCTGCTGAACATGGATAACGTGGCTGAAGTTAATAGGCTGAACCGGCTTATACCCTCTGGCCCGCTGAGGTGGACCAAAGTAATGGAAGTGGTCGGTAATGTTGAGATCCCAGAGCGCGGCTTGTCCATCATTGTAGACGCCTGTTCTCACTCCAACTGCAGGATAGGACGACTGAGCTTGGCTCTGCGCAACCGCATCCTCACTTCCAACCAGACCCGTCATGCGTGTGAAGAGATCTGAATTTGCACAGTATGCAGCGCATGCTACAAGGCACACGCCAAGCAACCCCAATCTGAATCGTGTTATCATGGATAGAGACGAAATAAGGTGTTCAAGTTCACTGGCCCACCTTAACCCACCTCTTTCTAAACCTGGTGGGTTCTCAGCCAGCGAACATGACCGACTAATATTACCTAGGCCCCACCCCCAGAGTCTTCCGCCCAGAGCATCCAACCTCTACCAAGCCTTTTCCTCAGCCTAGCAGCGACATTCCAAACGGCTAACCCCTCGCAACTCTAGTTGCAGAGTAAGATAAAGGATGAGCTTCGACGTAACTTGTAGATCATAATTGAAAATAATGAAATATCCCTTCAACAACAAACGCTGTTTTTATTCAAGGGGTTGTATGAACTGCTGCTATAGCGTTTTTCAAAAGTCCGTAGCGATATAGCGGCCTTTGGAAAACGCTATCGATTCGCGGACGCGAATCAAAACAACAACCGATAGTGATTTACGGCAAAAGCCTTGCCAGTTTTACTGGCACGGACTTTTGCAGATCACTATA
>CAZZLV010000005.1:0-27036 GCA_964655155.1 uncultured Bdellovibrionales bacterium | reverse complement strand
TCTATAGTGATCTGCAAAAGTCCGTGCCAGTAAAACTGGCAAGGCTTTTGCCCTAAATCACTACAGGTTGTTGTTTTGATTCGCGTCCGCGAATCGATAGCGTTTTCCAAAAGCCGCTATATCGCTACGGACTTTTGAAAAACGCTATACCTCTACAAAGCCGCTGTTATCACCCCAGCTACCGCAGATGCTGCTACTGTAGCCGGAGATGCAAGGTGGGTGATACTCCCCTCTCCTTGGCGCCCGATAAAATTTCGATTTGATGTGCTGATGCAGCGCTTGCCTGCAGGCACCTTGTCGTCGTTCATACCTAGACACATCGAGCATCCAGGCATGCGAAAATCAGCCCCCGCTGCGATAAAGATCTCGATTAAGCCCTCATTGCGCGCCTGCTCGAGCACCCGCTCAGAGCCCGGAACTATGTACATAGTAACATCTTTATGTACCCGTTTACCACGCAATATGTTAGCAGCTACTCGCAGATCCTCAATACGGCCGTTAGTACACGAACCAACAAAGGCCCAGTCGACCTTGACTCCACGAATCGGCTGGCCTTCGGAGAGCTTAGTGTAATCCAACGCCTGCGCAGCTACCGCACGATGCGACTCAGGTAAAGCTGCAAGATGCGGCACTAAGTCATTAATCGAGATGGCCTGCTCTGGGTTCGTGCCCCAAGTCACCATCGGAGAGAGGCAGGATACATCGATACGCACCTCTCGGTCATAGGTGGCATCAACCTCACTAGCCAGCGAACGCCAATGAAGCTCTGCGCGACTCCAATCATGATCGGTAGGTGCGTACCGGCGCCCCTTGAGAAACTCAATCGTTGTATCGTCAGGCGAAACGAGTCCAGCACGCGCGCCGCACTCAATACTCATGTTGCATACCGTCATGCGCTCTTCCATCGACATAGCGCGCACAGCAGCTCCGGTATATTCGATAACGTGACCATTAGCACCGCTGATTCCGATCTCAGCGATTAGCTTTACTATAGCGTCCTTTGCGTACACACCCGGTGGAAATGCTCCAGCAAATTCCACTCGCATCGTCTTAGGTCGACGCTGCAATATTGAACCGGTAGCAAGCACATGTCCTACCTCACTCGTCCCGACACCAAATGCCAAAGCCCCGAATGCCCCGTGTGTTGAGGTGTGCGAATCACCGCAGACGATCGTCATTCCTGGCTGTGTTAGGCCGAGTTCCGGGCCGATAACGTGGACGATCCCCTGATAACCTGAACCAAAATCAAAGAGCGGAAGCTCGTACTCTGCACACACCTTGCGCAGTGTTTCAACCTGGGTGCGAGCTGCTTCGTCATAGATCTCAAGGCGGTTTTTACGTGTAGGTATGCTGTGGTCAAGGGTGGCTACTAGCCGACTCTTGTCAAAAAGCGGAATCTGCCGCATCCGTAAGAGATCAAAGGCTTGGATCGATGTTACTTCGTGCAACAACATAAAGTCGATTGTGAGAATATCGGGCACACCGGTTTCAGCCGCCGGCACCACATGCGACTCCCAGATCTTATCTATAATCGTCCCTGTCATCTCACACCTCCTATTTGCAGAACACTTTGGTTTCAACCTAAAGACGGCAGTTGCGGGTCTAAACATAGCGCATCTGCCCAAAATCACTTTGTCTTTTAAATTTTCGGTGCTCACTCTGGCGGTTCCAGGGTTGCGCCTCCGAAAAGTTCAACCGAAAAGTTCAAAACCCTTCATGCTTTTGAGCACCTGCGCCATTTTTATCCTCCTTAACTGCCGCTTTAGGTTCAAAAGCAATTGGCGATATAAACGACTCTTAGAAAACACTATCGATTCGCAAACGCGAATCAAAAAAACAACCCATAGTGACATAAAAACCTAACCCTGTACTTAGATCGCCCTACTTCATTCTACGGCATTATCCTAAATTCGGCAGTTGCGGGCCCGAAAACGGCGCATCTGGCTAAAATCACTGCGGCTTTTGAATTTTCGGTGCTCACCCTGACGGTGCCAGGGTTGCGCCTCCGAAAAGTTCAAAATCCTTGGTGCTTTTAGCCACCTGCACCATTTTCGTGCTCCTTAACTGCCGAATTTAGGATTATCTCTCCTAGCATCTTCGGCACAGGCTGCCAGCCGCTGCTGATATGTCTTTTCCTGCGATTCCAATTCAACTTGATCTGCCTCCCACTTGGCTACCTGGCCCTCTAATTCATATTGACTCTGAGCGAGCTCCTGCGATAGCCGCTGAATTGCTGCTCCATCGCCTTTAGTTGATGCCTGGGTGAGCGCCTCTTGCAATCTTGCGATAGAGCTCTCGAGTTGCGCTATAAGCTTTTCAAGTTTAGCTACTCTTTCTCGGATAGGAGTTACAACCCGCGAGCGCTCGTGCATTATCTGGGCCTTATCGCGCCTGAGCGAACCCCCCTTTTCATCTAATCCAGTTGCCGCCTTGACCTTCTTTTTCTTGCCCTTACTCGGTTGCGTACCCTCTTCACCATCCCACCCTACTGAATCTAGGAACTCATCGTAGGTGCCTTCAAACACAAATGGTACATCACCCTGAAAGACGATCAACCTGGTGGCGACACGGCGAAGGATCTCTTCACTGTGGGTGACGATAAGCACCGCCCCATCAAAATCCTCAAGCGCCTCTGTAAGAGCCATCACCGATTCAACATCGAGGTGGTTTGTTGGCTCATCAAGTAAGAGCACATTCGTTGGCGTTGCCAAGATCTTTCCAAGTAAGACCCGTGAGCGCTCACCTCCAGAGAGAACCGATATCTTCTTTAAGGCGTCATCACCTTCAAACATCATACAACCACAGATAGCGCGCACCGCCGTGCGACTGAGCTTTTGGTTGGTGTTGTAGATCTCTGTCTCGATCGTGTTAGTTAAATTAAGGCGGTTTGTGTTGGTCTGGGCAAAGAATGAACTGACCGTATTGGGACTAACTACTATCTGGCCCTGTTGCGGAGTGAGCTCACCCGCCAGGAGCTTCAGTAAGGTTGATTTTCCTCGGCCGTTTTTGCCGATCACCGCGATGCGATCATCTTTCTTAACGGCGAATGATAATCCGTCAATCAGCGGCCGCTCCATCGACTCAAAACCAAAAGAGAGATCTTTAACTTCAAGTGGAAATCGACCTGGAAAAGGCTGGTGCACAAAAGAGAAATCAAGAGTTGGATCACTTGAGAGCTCATCGAGCTTCTCCATTCGTGCCAACGCCTTTACACGCGACTGAACCAGGGTCGCTTTGCTAGCTTGCGCCTTAAAGCGGGTGATAAACGCCTCCATGCGCTTGATCTCTTTCTCACGATTCTCTCTGGTACGCTCATGCAGCTCTTCATCGCTGGCGATGCGCTCAAAGAGTTTCTGTGAATCACCTTCAAGCTTGCGAAAACCGCCGCGATAGACAAGAGCGCTGTGCGTACTGACCTGATCACAGAAGTAGCGATCATGCGAGATAACGATCATCTCTCCAGGCCATGACTGCAGGAAGCTCTCAAGCCAGCGTAGCGAAACGATATCAAGATAGTTGGTTGGCTCATCGAGCAAAAGCATGTTGGGCTCTGAGAGGATCAACTTGGCTAGATTTATCCGGATCTGAAACCCACCTGAGAGCGCTGTTGGTGCCAACTGCAGCTCGGGCTCTGAAAAACCTAGTCCAGCAAGAACGATCTCAGCTTTGTACTGCTCTGCTACAGGATCGCCAGCCAACGCCGAGCACGCCTCATCGAGCACCGTGGGCTTTGAAAACGAGAGGTGCTGCTTTAGGTAGCCGATCTTATAACCACGCGGAGTCGAGATATCACCATCATCTGGCGTCTCCTCACCAGCGATAATCTTAAGCAGGGTTGACTTGCCCGAACCGTTGCGACCAAAAAGCGCAACTCGTTCCCCAGGAGAGATTGTTAACGATGCCTTAGAAAACAGCACTCGCTCTCCAAAATGTTTCTCAATAGAGCTTACTTGCAGCATCAGAAAATTCCCTCTACGCAGCAGACTCTGTCGCTGCGTGGCGTAAACTGCATTCTGCAAAAGTCGATCGAGAGACCGCTGCCCTTTGAGAACGCTATCGCTCGCTATATAGCGTTGTTCAAAAGTCCGAAGCGATATAGCGGCTTTTGGAAAACGCTATAGATTCGCGGACGCGAATCAAAACAACAACCTATAGTGATTTACGGCAGAAGCCTTGCCAGTTTTACTGGCACGGACTTTTGCAGACCACTATAGTATGACAAATATGCGTTTTATTTTAAAGTCGCCTGCGCAAGGAGCCCGCTACAAACGCGCTAATCCGCGCACCTGCTCCACGGTATCAGCTTCACTAGCCTGCTTATCACGCCGCCAACGTACAATTCTTGGAAAGCGTACAGCGACCCCAGACCGATGCCGCTTTGAGGGCCAAAGCGCTTCAAAAGCGATCTCAAAAACCAACTCTGGTGTCACCGTGCGCACTGGCCCAAAGCGCTCCTTTGTATTGCGTTTGATAAAGCTATCAACCTCGGCTATCTCAACATCACGCAACCCTGAATACGCTTTAGCAAACGGAACTAGGGTGTCGCCATCCCAGACGCCAAAGGTGTAATCAGTAAATAGGTCTGCTCGTCGTCCATGTCCCTTCTGAGCATAGAGCAATACCGCATCGACCGAGAGCGGCTCAACCTTCCACTTCCACCATGCGCCACGAGCGCTGCGACCAACTCCGTACGGCGTATCAAGCCGCTTAAGCATCAACCCTTCGGCATAATTCGCTCGCGCTCTTTGCTGCTCAAGGCGCGCTGCCTCCAGTGACTCACACCTAAGTACAGGGGAGATCTCGCTAAGCTGTGCTGAATTCAACAACTCACCATATAGCTCAACAAGTATAGCTCGTCGCTCACTGAGAGGCTTTGTGCGGATATCGATCCCTCTATGCTCTAGAATATCGTATCCGATGAAACGTACCGGAACTGCGCGTTGTAGCGCCACAGAGGGCTGCTTGCGATTTATGCGCCTCTGCAAGTCGGCGAAGCTCGCTGGGTGGTTATCCGGGCTCCATGCAACGATCTCACCATCGAGAACCGTGCCGTTGGGTAGTAGTGCCAAATCAGAGCTCAGCTCGGGAAAACCCGCTGAAATAAGTTCATCACCCCGTGACCAGATGGCAACCTGGTCTGCGCGCTTAACGATCTGCGCCCGAATGCCGTCCCACTTCCATTCGCACTGCCAAGTGGTCTGCCAAGTAGTCTGCAAACTAGACTGGCAAGTAGTTTGAGATTCACTCAAGCAGGCTTGAGCGGCAAAGTCTTTTAGTCTATCGGGCTCCAGCGGATAGGCAAGAAAAAACGGATAAGGCGTGGTCGATTCTTGGGCATTGATCGGTTTGCTGAGAGACTCGCGAGTTAGCTGTCGAGTGAGCTTTTCAGTGAGCTTTTCTGGGCGCCACTCGCCCGCTAGCCTTTGCCAAATCTCTGCAGGCGTCACACCCACCAAATTTGCCAGGGCTTTGGCGACCAGCCCCTTGGCCACTCCGATCCGTAGACCTCCGGTGAGGAGCTTGGTAAACACCAACACCTCTGTCTGGGACATAGTCGCCCAGAGAGCCAGGACTAGCTCCTTACGCTGCGCGGCTGGGGCGGCATTAATAGCGTCTATGCGTGATATCCAGAACGTCAGGGAATGCTCTTGGCTAGCTCTGGGTTCTCTAACTTGCTGCGCTTGGCTAGCTACCAAAAGCGATATCGTCTCAGCCAGGTCGCCAGTGACGGCATACGACTCCTCAAATAGCCAATCGGGTACCCCTGCAACCTCTGCCGCCCATCGGCGTAACTCGCGCGATTTAACTCCTGCTCGGTAGGTGCCACCCTGAAGCAGGTACACGGCCCAGCCAAACTCGGCGCTGGGGACTTCAGCTAGGTACTGCGCTATATGGCTAATTTTAGCCTCAGAACTAGAGGTATCACGTACAGCCAGGTAGGTGCTGGTAAAGCTAGAGCGCATGTCTTAAGTTTATCAGATAGGGGGGCTGAGCTCTATAACCCTAAATTCGGCAGTTGCGGGTCTGAAAATGGCGCATCTGACTAAAATCACTTTGTCTTTTGAATTTTCGGTGCTCACCCTGACGGTGCCAGGGTTGCGCCTCCAAAAAGTTCAAAATACTTCGTGCTTTTAGCCATCTGCGCCATTTTCATCCTCCTTAACTGCCGAATTTAGGATAACGATCCCGCAACTGTCGGATTCAGGATTATTTTCAATCTGACTAGCACAGACTTGGAAAACGCAGCTTTAAACTGTACATGTGGTGTCCATGAAAAACGTTGCTGTAAACACCGCTGTTCGCCACAATCGCCTGGTCGACTGGATTATTACTCCGGTTTATATCGTGCTGTTTATCGGCATCCTCGTATTCTTCCATCCGATACACCTATTTGCCACCTGTCTGAGCCGACGCCTGCATAAGCACCTACTCGACCTGATGAACATATCTATCGTTCAAAACATCCGCTTTACAACAGGGGCTAGTTACCGCGTTATTGGCACTCCAGCCTTGCCTCGTGATCGATCGATTGTCATCGTGTCGAATCATCAGAGTATGTACGATATCCCGATGATTATGTGGGAGTGTCGTTGCCGTCAGGTCGGGTTTATTGCTAAACGCGAGTTAGGGCGTTGGATTCCAAGTATATCTCTGGCACTTCGGCGACTAGGATCAGTGCTAATTGATCGTAAAGATGCAAAGCTTGCCGTGCGTCAGATTGAGGCGTTTGGTAGAGCCACTGAAAAACGCAAGGAGGTGGCAGCGGTATTCCCTGAAGGAACTCGTGCTCGCGACGGAGTGATGAAGAGGTTTAAAGTAAGCGGGCTCAAAGCTTTGCTAGGAGCTATGCCGAGTGCAATTGTGCAGCCAGTGGCGATCCGCGGCAACTGGCGGCTTTTGCAGCACAACTTCTGGCCAGTTCCGTACGGCACATCGATAGAATTGGAGTTTTTAGAGCCAATTGAACCTGCAGGAATGACCTCCGAGGAGGTAGCCAGCTTAGTAGAACAGCGCATAGCAGCGGCGGTTACTCTTGAAATTTAAGTCAATTCTGCGTAAGTTCGAGAGATCACAGAACACGTGCCGGAGTGGCGGAATGGTAGACGCGGCGGATTCAAAATCCGCTACCTGCAAGGGTGTGGGGGTTCAAGTCCCTTTTCCGGTATTTATTGTATTGTTATTTATAGAGAGCTGCAAAGGTCGCTCTACTTTTGCAGCTCTCGGTAACTGCTTGAGTAAAAAAACGTCAGTCCCGATTAGGGGATGACGGGAAAGAATAGAAAACAGGAAAGAATAGAAAACAAAATGGGCGTTCTGACCCTTCGAGCGGGGGATAACGACTTAGAAACTGCTGAGCAGCCTCTTTGTATTATCCTAAATTCGGCAGCTGCTGGTCTGAAAATGGCTCACATTATTAAAATCATTTTGTCTTTTGAATTTAGGTGCTGGCCCTAAAGATGCCAAGGTTCAAGCTTCCGAAAAGTTCAAGATACGTTGTGCTTTTAGCCATCTGCACCATTTTCATCCGCCTTTACTGCCGAATTTAGGATTATTATTTAATTACCAGTAATTTCTTACGAAAGCGATCGGACGTCACTAGCATCGACAGGTGACTCAGCCGCGCTAGACTCTTATTACTCCACAATCTTAGGTACAATCGCGCGGATTAAATAAATGGCTCAAGTCAGATATTCATTAGCAGAGATCGCTCAGATACCCAACGCGCGCGTAGCGATAGTGCGCTCAAAGTGGTACGGTGAGATCTCTGAATCGATGACTAAGCGCTGTGTAGAGGTCTTAAAATCCGCCGGGTGCAGTGAGCCGGAGATTCACACCCTGCCAGGGTGCCTTGAGATCCCCTTGGCTGTTCGTAGAATTGTGCGGCGAGATCCAACGATCGAGGCGGTGGTTGTATTTGGAGTAATCCTAAAGGGAGATACCTACCACTTTGAGATCGTCAAAGATCTCTGTATGAGCGGGCTTGAGCGGGTTAGTTTTGAGTGTGATATACCGATTATTAATGAGGTGCTACCGGTAGTCACCATCGAGGATGCCTTCAAGCGAGCTGCTGATAATGACTCAAACAAGGGGCTCGAAGCGGGCATCGCAGCAGTGGAAGTTATTGACTGGCGCCGTAAGCACCCCCTATAGGCAGATAACCACCTGAAATCAGGCGCTGTGAAAACTGGGTTAAAACTTAAGACTGTGTTATCTTCAGACCATTCCGGCGAAAGGCTTTAGTAATGTGCAGAAGTCCGTACCAGTAAGCTGGCCAGGCTTCTGATCTAGGTCACTGTAGTTTGTTGATTTGATTCGCATCTGCGAATCGATAGCGTTCTTCAAAAACCGTGATTTAGCTACGGGCTTTTGGAGAACGCTAGAGCTAGTGATGCAGATGAATTTCATCAGTATCCGACGCGCACGGCCAATAGAGCTGCCGGTCACTATTTTGTTTTGGGAAGGGGTAGCCCGATGCAGGGAATTTCTGTTGTTATTCCGGTCTATAACGAAGAGGACAACGTTGCCGAAGGTTTTCGCGAGGTAACGAACGTTCTGGCTAAGATGCAGCGGCCCTACGAGATCATCTACGTAGATGATGGCTCGCGTGATGGTACAGTTGCACGGCTTCTTGAGTGCGGTGGCAACGATCCACACCTACGGTTGATTCAACTGCGCAGAAACTTCGGGCAAACTGCGGCGATGGCAGCGGGCTTCGATCACTCACAGCACGAGATCGTTGTTGCACTCGATGGTGACCTGCAGAACGATCCTGCTGAGATCCCACAGATGGTTGCAAAACTTGAAGAGGGCTACGATCTCGTGGCCGGCTGGCGTAAAGCTCGTCGTGACAAGTTCATCAGTCGCCGACTCCCAAGTATGATAGCCAACCGGATTATCTCTCGGTCAACAGGAGTTCAGTTGCATGATTATGGCTGCACACTAAAGGTAATGACCGGCGAGGTAGCTCGTAGTCTGCGTCTTTATGGGGAGATGCATCGCTTCATTCCAGCGCTCGCTAACGAGATCGGCGCCCGCATCGTTGAGGTTCCGGTTAACCACCGTGAGCGTAAATTCGGCAGATCAAAATACGGTATTTCACGCACAATCCGCGTAATACTCGATCTTATCACCGTAAAGTTTTTGCTTGGATACTCAAAACGCCCGATCCACCTCTTTGGATTGGTTGGGGTGGCATCAGCGCTGCTCGGTTCGCTAATACTAGGCTCGGTAGTCTGGGATCGTTTTGTAGGCCATATCCCTGCTGGTAATCGCCCCCTCTTATCACTTGGCGTGATGATGGTGATTATCGGCCTGCAGTTTCTCGTTTTCGGATTGTTAGCTGAGGTTCTTGCGCGCACTTACTACGAATCTCAGAGCAAGAAGATATATGTAGTTAGGCGGGTATTCACCACCCGTGAGGGAGATGATACTACTCCGTGGAACCGCAGAGCAGCCAACTAAATAATCACCAAAAGGTGGAATCTGTAGCGTCGCTCCGAATCCTTTTCGATGGAAGGAAGTTGGGTGATGGAGGGATAGGGGTTTACATTCAGAACACCATCCGTGGCTTGCTCGACGCAGGTGCAGCGCAGATCACGGTAATAGCTTCTCAAGCACAAGCAGAGCGAGCTCCGTGGCGAAAGGAGGTTTCATGGGTGTATGATTCGTCCAAACAGTACTCGGTGAATGAGTATCTACTCCTGCCAAGACGTATAAATTTCTCGCCTTACGATCTCTATCATTCACCACATTTCACCCTGCCATTTGGGATTCCACTCCCAACGATCGTGACTGTGCACGATCTAATCCACATCGAGCACCCAGAGGCTTTTTACTACCCTATGATCGCCCGGCGTTTGATTCGATCGGCCGTAACCCGAGCATCGAAGGTTGTTGCGGTGAGCCAGGATACGCGGCAGAAACTCTTACAACTGACAGCAGCTGCCCCCAACAAAATCGTACATATCCCAAATGCGATACCATCATTTGTATGCCACCGAGAGCCGTCTATAAGAGCAGAGCCACTGATAGCAGGCGAGCGCTACTTTGTGACGGTAGTATCAAACTGTAAGCCGCATAAAGGCGTACAGGATCTCGTGCGCGCTTGGCGTAGTTTTACAGAGCGCTATCAGCGGCTACAAGAAGGCCGGCCGAGTCCTAAGTTACTGCTGGTCGGGTATGGGGTAAAGCAGCTTAAAGCAGAGCGTAGCTTACGCCATTTAGTTGAGGCGACACCCGGAATCCGTCTTATCGGTGCTGTTGATAACGACCTACTGCGTTATATCTATCGCGGAGCTGAAGCTCTCGTTGTCCCATCTCTCGCTGAGGGCTTCTGTTTGCCAGCGCTTGAAGCACAGAGCGTCGGAACTCGCGTAATCTGTCGACCGATCGCGGCGCTCCTGGAGCTAGTCACTGAATACGACATGGTAGCGTCTGACATCTCGGTTGATTCCTTTGTCCAAGTGCTACTAGAAGCTGCTTGTAAACCCAAGCAAAGCAAAGCTTTGATTGATCCTCATCTGGAGCGGTTTGCTCTGCCGCTAATATCGCAGCAGCTTGCAACGGTCTACAGGGGTGTTATTGGTGCAACCGTATCGCACAGCACTATACTTCAGGAGGTGCGAAAGTCAGCATGAAAGTAGCGCTGGTGCATGATTGGCTTACTGGTATGCGTGGCGGCGAGCGCTGTCTAGAGGCGTTTTTAGATATCTATCCTGAGGCTGATATATTCACCTTAGTGCATATTCCCGGCAGCACTACAGCCCGAATCGATAGTCGCGTTAAGGGAACTTCATTTCTCAATCGAGTTCCAGGAATTGCGCGAATCTACCGAGCGCTCTTGCCGCTCTTTCCGCTCGCCGTGCGCTCGCTGCGATTAGATGGTTATGACCTGGTTATCTCGTTGAGTCACGCTGCGGCGAAGAACGTACGAGTGCCGCAAGGTGTTCCGCATATCTGCTATTGCTTTACTCCGATGAGGTACATCTGGGATCAGGCGCCGGTATACTTTCGCGGCATCACATTTTACCTTGTGCAACCCCTGCTCTGGCCTCTGCGTGCCTGGGATCGCCGCGGAGCAAAACGAGTAACCGAGTTTATTGCAATAAGCTCCTTCATCGCCGCGCGCATTAGGCGCTTCTATGGGCGCCGCGCAATTGTGATCTCTCCTCCGGTACGATCTGCTTCAGAGATAGCGCGTGTGCTAACCAAGGAAGAGCTAGCGCTTTTAAATACAAACCAGGAATCGTTCTTTCTCTGTGCAGGGGCGCTCGTGCCGTATAAGCGAGTTGATGTGGCGATAGCGGCATGCAACTCTCTCGGCCTACCGTTGTGGGTCATCGGTAAGGGGCCGGAGCTTGAGGCGCTCAAGGCGCAAGCAGGTTCGACTGTAAAGCTCTTGGGCCATGTGAGTGAGGCCTTCCTCTGGGAGTGCTATGATCGATGCCGGGCGCTGCTATTCCCTGGAATTGAGGATTTTGGGATAGTTCCTGTTGAATGTCTGGCTTCAGGCCGCCCAGTTATTGCTGTGCAGGCGGGAGGAGTTGCCGAGACCGTGCAAGGGGTGCCGGTTGGCACACCTTCTGAGGCTCTACCACAACGAGCCTCCGGAGTTTTTATTCCTAAAAGTGGGTTTGGTTCGCCAGCGGCGTTTGCACAAGCTATCCGTTATTTTCAGACAATCGAGGGCCAGTTTCAGGCGCAGTACATCCGTGAGAACGCCCAACATTTTGAAAGTGTGAGTTTTTTTCGAGCCTGGCGCCGTTTTGCAGATCAGGCGAAAATACCTAAAGGTAGTCAGCCGACGTGCCCCTTGGAACATGTCCAGCAGGATAGCAAGTCTAATTCCTCTGCAGTAATTGGTGAACATTAGGCGCAGAGAGATCGAAAAGCACTATGTTAAAGCAGAAAAGACAGCTTTTTGAGTATCTTTTTGTGGTTGCGGACCTCTTGGTGGTTTCGGCAGCTTGGCTTATCGCATACTGGGTGCGTTTTAAATCGGGCTGGATTCCGACCGATAAGGGAGTTCCTGACCTTAGCCAGTACCTATCGATGCTGATCTTTATCTGGCTTATCTGGGCGTTTGTGTTCCGTCGCATGGGGCTCTATCGACCGATGCGTGGGATTCGACGAACTCGTGAACTGTGGGTGCTGGTAAATGCCAACGCACTGTCGATCCTGCTACTCATTTCTATGACCTACCTTTTTAGAGAAAAGAGCAGCCAGTTTTCACGTCTTGTGTTTGTGTATTTCTGGGGGCTCGCTACATTACTAACAGTGTGTGAGCGCTCTGCTCTACGGTTTTTTCTCCGTGAGCTGCGGCGAAAAGGGTATAATCTACGCTACATGCTGCTGATCGGAGCCGGTCAAGTGGCAGCGGACATGGTGAGTCGTGTGCGACTACACCAAGAGCTTGGTATTCAATTAGTCGGATCTTTATCCCGTGATGGCACCGAGAAACGTGGGCCTGGGGGGGTGCCTGTTGTTGGTAGCTACGGCGACCTGGGTCAGTTTCTTAATCGGGCTGACATCGACCAGATCGTTGTAGCGCTTCCACTTGAGGATCAACAGATCCTGCCGGATATCATGGAGCAGCTTAAAGATTCGATGCTCGATATTAAAATTATTCCTGACCTGTACCAATTCGCCAGTATAGGCGGTGCAATCGAGGAGTTTGAGGGGCTACCAGTAATCAGCCTCCAGGGTTGTCCACTAGACGGTATTAATCTGGTTTCGAAGCGCGCTCTAGATCTTCTCATCGCTTCGTGTGCGCTGCTAGTCTTTGCGCCGTTTATGGTATTAATAGCGCTTCTGGTTAAGCTCACATCGCGCGGCCCGATACTGTTCCGGCAGGAGCGCGTAAGCTTTGATGGCAGTAAGTTTTATATCGTAAAGTTTCGAACGATGTACACAGATGCAGAGCGCTCTGGGCCAGGCTGGACAACACCCGGGGATGAGCGTGTCACACCACTTGGTCGAGTCCTCAGGTCAACTAGCTTTGATGAACTACCACAGCTCTTTAATGTTCTACGTGGCGATATGTCGATCGTTGGCCCGCGTCCTGAGAGGCCAGTTTTTATTAAGGAGTTTCGCCAGCGTATTCCGCGCTATATGTTGCGCCACAAGGTGCCTGCCGGGATCACCGGCTGGGCCCAGGTGCATGGGTGGCGTGGTGATACATCGATTGATAAGCGTATTGAATACGATCTCTATTATATCGAGAACTGGTCATTACTCCTCGATTTAAAGATAGTGTGCATGACTCTTATCAATGGTTTTAGAAATCGCAATGCGTATTGAGCCTTGATTTTCAACGGGTGGTCAGTGAGGGCAATTGTGCGATTCATTTGGCCGCTTGCCCGAATATTACACGAATTTATGATATTCAGGCTAGCAAGTGCATGGATGAGCAAGCCAATTTCGGAGCGCACTGAAGGAATTTGGCGCCTACAGTTTGCGCGGACATGCTGGCTCCCAGACGAATTTTTGGCTACAAGAAAACATGCCATATTTAGCCTGTTGACGCACATTTTTTATGGCGAGCGCAGCGAGCTTCGTGAAAAATCCAGGTTAAGTGTGCCCGCTGTTTGTTGTGCGGCGCTAATCGGCATAGGCATGCTCTCTGGTTGCTCGCCACTCGCCGGTGAGGCTGCTGTGGCCCCTGCTAAGTATGAAAAAACTGCGGAGCGCGAAATCACTGCGGAATATAGGGACTCCCCGCAAGACCTCTCTCGGGTCAGCTACTCGCTCTCGCTACAACGTTCATCGCTAACGAGTCGTGACTTTGAGAGCTACAAAATTCTGCCTTCCGGGGTATTCTTTGAGTGTGGAGTTATCCATAGAGGCCGCCCAGAGATCCAGTTCCAGACGATCGCAAGACCCGAGCAAAACGCACTTGACCTCTCTAAGCGCTTGGCTCATGAAATCATCGCTAAGTACCGCGAAGCCGATCCTCGCAGTATCGATCCTGTTGGCAGCAGTGCTAGTTTTACAGACCCTGGATCCTTTAATTTATCGGCATCAGACGGTGACGCCAAGATAGAGCTCGCAACCTCGGTTGATTGGGTTGAGCAGCAACGCAGCGCCCTAGCAACTATCCTCAATCGTTTTGCTCAATCGGTACGCGGACTTCCGAGTAGATCACCGTCGATGAAGGCACCGTGCAGTAGCGCAGAATTCTATGGCATTCCGCGTCTTCAATAAACGCTACGTTGTAGAACGATAGCGTGGCCCAGCTTTGTGCATATCCACTCCGGTGCTTGGGCACGAACTATTTGCTTTAATGTCTCTTCTGCTAGCATCAAGATTGCCTCGCGCTCTCTAGAAGCAAGAGTTGTTTGGTGAATGTGCCGAACAGCATCAAGCTCTATCACACCACGAATAAGCGCTGCTGTTGAAGTACTTGGAGTCGATCTCAGTGCTGCTTGAACCTCTGCTGCTAATTCAACTGATATCTTCTGCGCCTGTTGCCATAAAGATCTTTCTGGTAGTTTAGAAACACAGAGCGCTGCAGCATAAAGAGCGGCGCGAAATACTTTGCTGTCACGCACACCTCCATCTGCCACCAACAGCAAAAGGATCCGAGCAAGTCGCGGATTAAACGACACGCCCTCCTCACGCTGCATACCAGGCTCATGATTTCCACCAAGCTCGCAGCAGAGCCGGTAGTCATCCATGATTCGACTAAGTTCAACTTGGTCTATATATCGCCCAAGGCGTTCAAACACCTTCGGTACGATTTCGCCCAACTTACTGGTTTTATTGTTATAACTCATATTGTTTTAACCTGAATTCAGCAGTTAAGGCCGATGAAAATGGTGCAGATGGCTAAAAGCACGAAGTATTTTAAACTTTTTGGAGGCGCAACCCTGGCACCGTCACGGTGAGCGCCGAAAATTCAAAAGACAAAGTGATTTTAGTCAGATGTGCCATTTTCGGGCTCGCAACTGCCGAATTTAGGTTTATATCCCCATACCTGGCCAGAAACTATAATCAAGGATATTATTAGCCCGAATATTGCGCAAAAGTGCAATATTTGAGCGAGCAAATGCAAGGAAGCACTTGCAAATTCCGAAGCGCATCGAAGGAATTTGGAGCCTACAGTTTGTGTGGGCACTATGGGCCCCACAAAAACCGTAGGCGATGAGGGAAAAGGCCATGGACGGACTCTTTCTTACCATTTTTCACGGTGAGTGCAGCGAGCTTCGTGAAAAATACGGATTAGAGAGTCTTTCATTAATATCAGCCCGTGATTGAGTGCCAACTATCTATTGCCTATTAAGGAAGTGATTGCGATGAGCCATAATCACCCAGTGTTGCGACGCGCCATGGTATGGCACACTAAGACTCTACAGTGGTTTTTACACTGCTGTTTACTTTGGTGCTCAATTTCACTCCAGATAATCTTACTTCAGATAAATAGTGTGTTCGCTGACGATTATATTTCACCAGAGCTGGTTAAGATAACAACCCCTCAGTACCGTCCTGAGGCCGGTGCATTCTCGCCACGACTCGGAGTATATGAGTACTCAGTAGGCTGGGAGGGTATTAATGCAGCATCGTGCTCAGTGACTATCGATCATCGGGGCGATACCTATGTGATTGAAGCAGCGGCGCGTACCTATAGCGGTGTAGATCTACTATATAAGTTGCGATATGAAGCGTTAGGAGTTATCTCAGCACGAGACCTGACCTCAATAAACCTCTCGATCGATCACCAAGAGAACTCGCGTAGAAAGAATATCGATATCGATTTTAAGCCCAAGCAACGGGCTATTTACGCAGTGCGCAGTAAAGGGGCGAGTGACCCCGACAAAAAAGTTCTCTCGTTTACATCCGATAATTTTACCCTCGATCCGATTGCTGCCGTTTTTCTCGCACGCAGCCTAGCCTGGCAGGTAGGAGATACTAGACACTTCGATGTGTTTAACGGTAAGAGTCGCTATTTTATCTCACTAACCGCAAAAGAACGCAGGACGATCCGTTACAAGGGAGAGCTTAGGCCGGTTATCGTTATAACTCCTCAGGTACGTAACTTGACTACCACTAAGCCGCGCGCCAAGCTGCGGCAGGCGTCGATCTACGTTTCTGATGACCCGCAGAGAGAGGTTCTAAGAATTGAGAGCGCTGTTTTTATCGGCCGGGTAATTACCGAACTCGATTCCTTTACACCTCTAAACGAAGTGCGCCGACCACCGATACAGCTCGTTCATAGTTCTGAAGAGCCAGGAGATATGCGTGCACAGATGCGCTGATCCATAGCATTAACACGAACATCATGAATTCAAGTTACATTATTGCTGGAGTGTTCGTGGGGATCCTTGTCGGGATTACGGGTGTCGGGGGTGGCTCACTTATGACACCAGTACTGGTGTTTCTCTTCGGCTTTAACCCAAGTGTGGCTGTTGGCACCGACCTTCTATTCGCCGCTATCACTAAATCTGTCGGGGTGTTAATTCACCACCACTCACACGGCTCAGTGCATTGGCGTATAGCCGGCAGACTCTCTCTTGGCAGTATCCCTGCCGCGATACTTGCCCTGTACTTTCTTCACTCCTATGCTGAACTGGGTCACGACCTATCACGGCCGATCACTCTTGCGCTCGGTGTTGCACTTGTCTTGACTGCTTGCGCTCTGTTTATTAGAGCAAAGGTACGCGATGTTTCAGCGCGACTCCCGCGCCCTGCGGTAAGATTCATCGGACAACACCGACGAACTACGACGATTATAGTAGGTGCTATTCTAGGAATCCTGGTAACTCTCTCATCAGTTGGTGCTGGAGCACTTGGAACTATCTCGTTGCTATTACTCTACCCTACTCTGCCGGCAGTTAAGGTAGTTGGCACAGACCTGGCCTATGCCATACCGCTAGCCGCGGTGGCTGGCTTTGGCCACTGGGCTCTGGGTAATGTCGACTGGCAGCTCTTGGTAACTTTGCTACTAGGCTCTGTTCCCGGGATCTGGCTCGGAAGTCTTATTAGCGCTCGCATACCAGAGAGAATTATGCGACCGGTGCTGGCAACTGTATTGCTAGCAGTAGCGCTTAAGTGCCTGTGGCGCTAGATCGATTATTGCACGAAAGTTCAAGATTCGGGGGAGCAAGTGCAAAGAAGCACTTGCAGATTCCGAAGCGCAGCTGAGGAATTTGGAGCATTTTTTACGGCGAGCGCAGCAAGCTTCGTGAAAAATGCGGGCTAGAGCCCTCCTGTTCAATCTGGTAGGGCAACGCTCCCTGTAGCGCCTCAGTGAGAATTGCTATCACGTAATCAACCTCCTCCTCCGAGAGTGCTTCGTAAAGCGGCAGGCTTAGACAATTCGAGTAGTAAGCCTCTGCCGATCGGCACTTTCCGCGCTGATATCCGTAACGCTGCTGATAGTATGGGTGCCAGTATACCGGGATATAGTGAACCTGCGGATAGATCAGCTTAGAGATCAGATATTCATAGAGCGCTTTTCTTTGCGCAGCTCCCCCAGGCAACTCAATAGCCGCCAAGTGAAAGCAAGGATCACTATCAACCGGCCACGAGGGCGGAACAAGATCATTTATCATCCCTAATGTATCGGTGTATCGACCAACGATCTGAGCTCGTCGCTCCTTCATTGAGTGCAAACGCCGCAACTGCGAGCGACCTAGCGCACATTGAATATCTGTAATCCGATAGTTAAAGCCGAGCTCAATTAGTTGGTAATACCACGGCCCTTCGCCCTCTGGAACATACTCCGCGCCACGGCCGATTCCATGTGATCGTAGGCGCCTTAAACGCTCCGCGAGCGCGTCATCGTTTGTCAGCACCGCGCCACCTTCTCCGGTAGTTACGGTTTTTACAGGATGAAAAGAGAATACGGCCAAATCAGAGTGAGAGCATGAACCTGAGTGAAACCAGTTTGAGTCGACAGAGTAACGCGAACCGACCGCATGAGCTGCGTCCTCAATTACCGCAAATCCAAATCTTCTAGAGAGCTCGTAGATCTTCGGAAGGTCACCAACAACTCCGGCAAAACTCACACTTACCACTACCTCTGGCACACCTTTGGTAACACAGTATTCCTCAAGCTCTTCAGCCGAGAGACACCTGGTTTCGGGATTAATATCAACAAACTCGCTTCGAATACCCGAATACTCAAAGCAATTTGCCGATGCCACAAATGTAATCGGTGATGTTATACCTAGCGCACCTCGCTGGAGCTCTAGCGCTAGGCATGCCAGGTGTAGACCAGCCGTTGCATTAGCGCATACTATGGCATGCTTGGCACCTGTAAGAGCGCACAACTCACCCTCAAAGAGCGTTACTTGCGGCCCAGTAGTGAGGTAGTCTGATTCAAGCGCAGCTAGCACACTGGCGATGTCCTCGTCGGTTATTGTTTGGCGTCCATAGAGCAGCGGCTTTTGAGGGATCTTTATGGAGTTTTTCATAGCGTTATTTTGCGCCTCTCAAGCGAACTTGCCCCTATTATCCTTAATTCGGCAGTTAAGGAGGGTGAAAATGGTGAAGATGGCTAAAAGCACAAATTATTTTGAACTTTTCGGAGGCGCAGCCCTGGCACCGTCAGTGTGAGCACCGAAAATTCAAAAGACAAAGCTATTTTCGTTAGATGCGCCATTTTCAAACCCGCAATTGCCGAATTTACGGATATGCCTCTGTAAAGATGCGCTCTAAGAGCAAAAGGGTGCCAAGCCGTAATAGGCTAGGAGCATCTCTTTGTAAAAATCTGCATCTAAAAACCAATACGTCAGTTCGGATTTCGCTAATCGACTAAATTCATCGTAGCTACTGAGCAAATGCAGCAACTCTCGCCTCAGCCACTATGATGAAACGAGTTTGCCGACTAGCGCGGGTAGGATACGTTTGCTACTTGAGAAAAAAAATGCGCCGCTCCGATCAATATATGACAAGAGAGAATTGAGAACGAAATTTACGTTTTAGCGATTGGTCATTCATAACGGCTTAAAAACTGCTGAGCAGTTATCCTAAATTCGGCAGTTAAGGAGCATGAAAATGGTGCATATGGCTAAAAGCACGAAGTTTTTTGAACTTTTCTTAAGGCTTGAACCCTGGCACCGTAAGGGTGAGCACCGAAAATTCAAAAGATAAAGTGATTTTAGCCATATGCGCCGTTTTTAGCCCGTAACTGCCGAATTTAGGGTTATAGTTATTCCATGCTGTCGAGCGCCGAGGTGCATTTACTATGACTAACGGTGTCATTTTTCGATGTGATGCATCAGATAAGATCGGTTTTGGTCATATTATTCGCTCTTATGCGCTAGCCGAGGAGTGCGCAGCTAGAGGATTCGCCGCACACTTTATTACAACCACCGCTAGCATAGGTCTACTGAGATCGCTTGGTGTGACTGCTGACACGATTCATGCAATTGATGTTGTTACCGGCTCTACAGAGGATATCTCCCTAACAGCAGCACTTTCTAGAGAGCTCCAGGCATCATGGATTGTGCTCGATGGCTACTGCTTTATGTGCGAGTATCAGGCAAATATCCGCAAGCTAATCAACCCCTGCAAGCTCCTTGTACTAGACGATGGAGTCATCGATGGCTTTGATTGTGATCTGATCCTCAATCAGAATTTGGGCGCTGAACTATCTAATCGCTACACCGAGATACATCAAGCAGATCTGCTCTTAGGTAGCTCATACACCCTTTTTCGCAAAATCTTTCGCCAAACCACGGAGTATACTGTTAGACCCAATGCTTGCAACATAACACTTACCTTCGGCGGAGCAGACACTCATAACCTCACAGCTAATATGCTTGGAGCTCTAGTACGTACAGGGGCTCTGACTGGGAGATCTACCCGGGTTATCCTAGGCGGCGCATATAAGCATCGGGAGTCTCTGGCTAACATACCAGAACTCGATCTTCACCAAGTTGAGTTCGTTCCATTTTCTGCTGGGATTGTAGAGCACTTTATCTGGAGCGACCTAGTGCTAGCGGCTGCTGGAAGTGTGGCATGGGAGCTTGCTCTGCTGCGAGTGCCCATGGCTTTAGTCCTAGCGGCTGAAAACCAACGTGCAGTTGCAGAGCCATTAGAGGCACGCCAAGCAGCTCTGGTACTAGGCGAAGCTTGTTCATTTGATCCAGGCACGGCAGCCCTGAAGGTGTTTAATTTGATGAATGATTATTCAGCGCGACTACTACTTAGCTCGCGTTGTTGCGAGTTTATAGATTGTCACGGCAGTCAGCGAGTAGTAGATCAGATGAAGATTATCTCATAAAGTTGGGCCATTATGACTGCAAAAGAGATTCACATAGGTGATATTACTATAGGCGAGAAACATAAACCTTTTATCATCGCAGAGATGTCTGGTAATCACAACCAATCGCTTGAGAGGGCCCTTGAGATCGTAGACCGCGCTGCCGATGCCGGGTGTCATGGGCTAAAGATTCAGACCTATACCGCCGATACGATGACGATTAATGTTCAGGACTCACGATTTATAGTGGATCTACCGCTCTGGAAGGGCCGCTCGCTCTATGAACTCTATCAAGAAGCCTACACACCTTGGGAGTGGCACACTCCGATCTTCAAGCGTGCTACTGCTCGGGGATTGATCCCGTTTAGCACACCCTTTGATGCCTCCGCTGTTGATTTCCTCGAATCACTCGGCACACCGCTCTACAAGATCGCTTCTTTTGAAAACACCGACATTCCGCTCCTCAAAAAAGTTGCTAAAACTGGAAAGCCGATAATCATCTCTATTGGTATGGCCTCACTCGCTGAGATCGATGAGGCCGTTAGAACGATCCGCTTGTTTGGTAACGATCAGATTATTCTGCTTAAGTGCACTAGCTCGTATCCGGCCTCACCTGAAAACAGCAACATCCTAACTATCCCGCACCTTGGTGATATGCACGATGTTATCACCGGTATTTCTGATCACACTCTTGGAGTTGGGGTTGCTGTTGCATCCGTTGCTCTAGGCAGTCGAGTCATAGAGAAGCATTTTTGTCTCTCGCGCGCTGAAGGCGGAGTAGATGCAGCTTTCTCGCTTGAGCCACTTGAGATGCGCGCATTAGTGCAGGAATCAGAGCGGGCTTTTTTGGGGTTAGGTAAGATCTCATACGAGCCAACCGCCTCTGAGATAAATAGCAAGAGATTTAGAAGATCTATATTTGTTGTGAAAGATATCGAGCCCGGCGAATTTTTTACTGCCGAAAACGTTCGGATCATCCGTCCTAGCGATGGGCTGGAACCAAAGCATTTGGACACAGTTCTTGGTAGGTGCTCGCGCGTAGCGATCAAGCGCGGCACGCCATTGTCTTGGGAGATGGTTGATTAGCCCGAATCTTGCACTTTCGTCCAATATTCGGGCTAAAGCACCAAGTATTTTGAACTTTTTGAGAAGCTTTAACCCTGGCACCGCCAGGGTGAGCACTCAAAAATTGAAAATACAAAGTAATTTGAGTCTGATGCGCTATTTTCAAGAATTGCAGCGGCCGTTTTTAGCTTAAGGAGTCATGCATAATCGAATCGATAGGATCAACACTACTTGCCGTCAACAATTAAGAGAGTTAGCAGATAGAAATCACCCTGATTCACACAATTTCCGAAACCCAGCCGCTGAAATAGCTTGATGCTGCTAATGTTTTCTTTCCTAATCTGGGCAATCAAAGTCAGTCGGCCTAAACCAAAAAGTTGTACAGCATTACTGGCTAAGTATTTTATGGCTGCGCTAAGCAGAGGTCGTGACTGGCCCTGTCCGCGGCGGTGTGGATCTACTGTGATACTCACAGACGCAGTAGCATCAGCGAGATTCAAGTCAAATCTCACCATTCCCACCGGAAGACTCTGAGAGTCGCATCCTACAAGCAGCAAACGATCGTCTCGGCCTAAGGTGGAAGTTAACCAGGCCTGATGATCTGCTAATGCTACTTCGTGCTGATTAACAAACATCATCCTAGTAGTCGGATCGTTCCTCCACGACAGAAGAATCTCTGTGTCTATCAAATTAGCCTTTCTTATGGAGATTTCTTGGTCTTTTGGAGAATTGCCCCTCCTAGCCACGGCTTAGCCCTCGAAATTTCACTCGCGCGGTTACTTCATTTCGATCGAGGTCGGCACAATCAAACTCCAGGATTAGGTCTCCAAAGGTAAGAAAGGCTTTAGGATAGTTTTTTGCATCAAGCATACGGATATGATCGTAGATCTTCTCAAGATCGTTTGTCTTTGGGAGCTCGCTCTGCGCTGGCGTTCTACGTTTAAAAAGTGTCGGCTCACCTTCCTGAGGTTTAGGCACAGGAGTGGCAACAATCACAGTCGGAATCATTTCATGAATTATAGAAGCTATATGAGCAAAAATTTCATCTGCCGAACCAGCTAAAGCCAAGTCCCTCTGCATGTAGATTGGACCATCATCAAGACCACTTGTCATTCTGAAGGCAGTTACTTTTGTGTACTTGTGGCCACGCTCAATCATATTTTGAACAGGACTACCGCCTCGACCGTACGGCAGCGGTGTAGAGTGAAAGCACACACACTCATATCGTTCAACTATCTCCTTGGGCACGATCCAGCTCCAGTGGGGAAAAAATATGTATCGAGGCTGTATCTGCTCTATATGATCAATCGCTAGCTGCTCCTTGCTCACAAGATATACAAAATCATGTTTTTTAAATTCTGCCGACTTTTCAAGCTCTAAAAACCAGGTGGTTGAGCAGGCTATGATATTGGTGCTCATCGCTCGATCATCCTCAACATCTGAAAGGCTTCAGCCATTGGTAATCCGACTGCGGCACCTCGCAGGATTGCCAGCGCCTCAAGTGCTTTATAAGAGCGAGTGTGCGGAAACGGCCTCATCTCTGTGGCGTAGGCATTAAGGGCAGCTATTTTTTTGCGCCAAGTGCGATCAATCGCTAATGCAATAGTTGGCATAAACTGCACCTGAGCTATTGCTGCTCCATAATCTGTTGATGATGGGATCTCGCATGCTCGTATCTCAGCACAGACCTCACCTGGTTGGGGCCGAAAAGCCGTCATTACTGCTTGGCAAACGATTCGATGGTCAACGTTTAAATCGTGTGGGAAATGCGTGTAAACTATAGTTGGCTTGACACATTCCTTTGCTTTCTCGACTACTTTGATAATTTCAAGTATTGGCTTTGTATCAAGGGCATTATCGGGAAATGATGCCCGATCAAGCCACTTGAAACCAAGGATGTTAGCAGCTTGATCAGCTGCTCTGGCTCTATCCCTTTCCGCAGTGCGACTCATTCCACGCGCGCCAACTCCATCAGTTAAGGAGAGCGCAAATACCTGCCTTCCTTCATCAACGTATCGGGGAATAGTACCGCCAAGACCCAAGGTCTCATCATCTGGATGAGCTATAATCACTAGTACTGAGCCTTTTGATTTAGTTGGTTTCATATCGTTTAAAATCCATTCGAGGTCAAACCCTCTATGACTTTACTTGGGCAACACAACCCCATGACCCAACGAGCGGACGAAGTTCCCTTTGACGATCCATAGATATATTTTTTCTAGTGCCTCTGATGAGCACAGCGAAAGTGCTCCCAAGCTCTCTAGGAAGTTAACAAACGCATCGCGTCGCACCAAAGCAAGTGATAATAACCGATACGGCTCTCGCTCCAAGGTAGGGCATAGGGATTTAATTTTTTCAAGGGAGATCTCTGGCGCACGCTTTGAAAATATCTGATCCTCTACAGCTCTTCCGTTACCTCTTATCCACGCCCCAGATAGCACACCTACTACATTGGCTCCCTCTGAAATGAGGGTTTGCACACTATGACTAAAGAATGCCTCGTCATACTGCACCTGTTGAGTTCCAATTGTGACCAGATTACCCTTAGTCGCCCTCAGAGCACTCAAGAGGTCTGCGTATGTACCAGCACTTTCTAGTTCTAGCGGCATAACCTCAATATTAGTATATCTTGAGGTCTCGAGACCCAGCGGTTTTTCATCCCCAGAACCGATAATTACCACTGAAACTGGATCTTCAGTAACTGCCGCGCTATTATTCTGAGTATCTGTCCTAATTTTTGCTCTAATATACTGCAACTCAGTAAGTATTGCAGCCAGACCGCTATCCTCATCCCTTATATCTCTCTGCCAATGCTCTGCAGTAGGCTGAGGTAGAATTGGTTTTCCTCGCAGGATGTGGTCGCAGACCCTGTCTAAGGCTTCATCGCCTCCTTCGCTAATCATCCTGAATTTATCCACCTTTATGTTGTGCGCGTATGTGTTCTGGATACCGAAAGTTTCGAAATTATTCGAGAGCTTAGAAATAAGCATGGTCTGAAATCGATATAGCCTGCGGAGATCCCCTACTCCGAACTCATGAGTTTTACTGATCAGAGCATCAACAAGGGTATTTAGATAGACTAGACCGTCGTCCTCTATTATCGCTGTGAGCGCATCCCGATACGCGGATTCCTTGAAGCATGCGGTGGCTACCCCACGCGCTACGGCCTCTAATCCCGCTGTGCTCAGAAATGCAATAGCTCCATCTAGATTGTTCATCAATGCATAGCTGTTTAGGCGCTCTCCTGGCATAATAAAGCGAACATTAGGCGGTGCCTCGCGAACTAGGTCGTACGCTCTCGATATAAATCCGTGATCAGCTAATGAAGAAAGATTACCGCCAAGATATGGATGGTGACGCACGACCAGATAATCTCTTGGCCGATCACGGAATACTCGCATCAACCGCTCTATAAGTTCAAGCTGGTCGACGAACGTTTTGTAATCGGCACAGAGATCAAACTCCCACTCACTGGAGGTAAATACACCAAACATACGCGCCTCCGCAGGAATCCTTAGAAGCGCTCTGACCTCTGCGTAATCGGTTGTAAAGTCGAGAAACGGCTCGAAATTGCTGTCAGTACCCCTCTCGCGGTTCACGAAATACTGCTGAATCCTGGCCAATTCCGCAGGCACAAGTGGTATATCTTTCCACACTTGATAGCCTTCAAAAGCTGGAGCAGTTTGGATTGAACCGTAGTTGGAAAACATCGTAAAGGTGTTATCAGCATACCCACGCTCGTGAGTAATGACCTCAACACCATTAGCTCTTGCCACTTGAAAAGCCACTCTGTAGGCAGCAAACCGTGCATTAAAACAGAACATATGCGAGGGTCGAGTTTGCTCTATGATTCTAGAGAGAGACAATACCGTTAGAGCCCCAGATACCAAAAGTTTTTTATGCGTTTCAGCTGTGGCTTGGCGCATGCTAGGATCTTTTAAAGCATTTGTAATAATACGATAGTAGCTACATAGAGAAGAGGTACACCAATGACCAACTGGCATACCTAGAAATGTAGCATTGATGTAATCTCTTGGATCAACTCCAGATATCCAATTCTCTACCGCAGCATGGTCGGCCGATGTAAGAGCCTGTTTAAGCTGAATAGTCGGTAATTCAAATGCCGAAAAAAATGAATCGCCGCAGCGCCTACAATTATCACAGGTCGACTTCGTACTATCTCCCTGAGAAAATTGATCGCATATGCCTAGCACGCCATCGCAGCGTAGTATAGCTACCTCAGCACCGCGAGCTCGTAGTGCCGATGCTACGACTGCGTCTAATTGGTGATGGACAGTGTAGCTTCCAAATGGAGCAAAGAACAGAACCCGGGCGGGTTCTCGCGTAGCATAGCTATTCATTGGTTACCGTTGATCCTCCGCTATACTTTTCGTTAGCCCTTGATTGCGCTCGATGTTAGCGTTTATTTCTTTAACAACAGGCATATCACACAAAGCTTGCAGAACTTCTTCTAATAATACAGGAGCGCTGCTGTGTGGCAGGATCTCAAACAGTCGCGACAGAAAATTGTAATCCTCTAAATGATCTAGCGTCCAGCGCAGCTGCTCTAATGCTACCGGCGACCTAAGCGTCTCTCGCGTAAATAATTCAGGATGCTTGCGGATATATTGGGTGACATGCTCGCGCTCCGATGCAAGTTTAGCCTGGCGCCATGACCACTCCAAGGCCTCAAACGAGAACACCTCAACGTCGAGGCCATCAGGAAAGGTCGCAGGCTCAACATTACTAGCGTACATCACCTGACTCTTTTCAAAGAGTTCAATCACGGCATCGACTATATGAGGGTCGATAATTGGACAATCTGCTGTTATTCTCGCGATATTCTTTGCCCCTATACAGCGGGCACACTGATAATAGCGGTCTAGCACATCCACCTCTGAGCCTCTAAAGAACCTGACATTTCTCATTTTTAAATGCTCAACAAGCTGGTCATCGCTTAAGCTTGTGGTTGTAGCAACAACGATTCCAGAGAGCCGAGAGCTGTATTGTAGCTGTGCTACAACGCGGTCAATGACTGCTAATCCTGCAAGCGGCATGAGCACCTTACCAGGGAGTCGCGTTGAGCCCATGCGTGCCTGAATTATCGCTGTTACATCTGTTATCATGATATTTTGGCTTTCTTAGTTGTCGATCTGCATGGTTTGCTTTCTCATCTCTGCTAAACAAGCTTTGAGCTTCGGTTTGTTTCAGGTTAGATGCGTACCAAAAGCGAGAGGGAGCATACAATCTCATAACTATCCTAACTCACTGAATATCGGCTTTTTATTGTCTCTCTTTCACTCATAAATTCGTGTCCGATGAGCACTCAGTAAACGCAATAACAGCGGCGTTATGGAGTTTTTTAAAGTTATCGGCGATATGGTCGTTTTTGAATAACGCTATCGATTCGCGGACTGGAATCACTACAACAACCTATGGTGATCTACGGCAAAGGACCTGCCAGTTCTTCTGACACGGACTTTTGCACAGCACTATAGCTTCTATTAAGGGGCGACTTTGAAGCGCAAAGTTGTTGGTAACTACTTACTACCCCTTTAAAATGGCTCATCGCGGAATCGAGTGGGTGCCGATGGCTGCTGATGGGTCATAACCCATTGTTTTGAGTGATAAATCACGTATTTCCGCGTGAACGTGCTCGTGCACGTAAACGTGAACGTACCCGATCTAGCAACTTTCTGCCCCGGCGATTGATATCTAGTGGTATGCTTGATTATGAAAAATTAGATGTCTACCGCATAGCTCTG